>NZ_JACJDT010000019.1:0-76263 GCF_014163675.1 Pseudoalteromonas sp. SR44-5 | reverse complement strand
CTAGTACTTCGTCACACAAATTTTGACTAGTTGAGAGCACCGTAAGCTCTCTCTAGTTTTTCACGTGCTGAATCAACATTAAACATCCAATTTATACTGGCGCCTTCTTTATTTCGGCGCCATTCCCACGCCGTGAGCTCTGTCTTTAACTCTTCCATACTTGCTATGCGCCGATCTAAGCATTGCTTATTCATATTGCCAATTTCTATCTCGACCATATTCAACCAACTCGCATGTTTAGGTGTGTAATGGAACTCTATTTTATTTAAAATACGTCGTGCTTCTTGCGGTGAAAATGCTTTATATAACGCACCTTCCGTATGAGTCGATAAGTTATCTAGCACGACACGAATTTTATTCGCATGTGGGTAGTGTTCATCGACTAAGTCCTTCATACAGTGAGCAAAATCAACTTTCGTTTTCCTCTGTGTTGCTTTAACGTGCCGCCAACCCCGATGACGGTCAAAGAATACAAATAAGTTAGCCACGCCAACCCGTTTATATTCATAATCTAGGCGTTTTACCTGTCCCTTTTTCATCGGTTGTACTGGCCGTGTATCATCAACAAGTTGCTTCATCGCCTCATCAAAATTAATAATAGGATTGAGCTCATCCGCTGGCTCAGCATATAATTCAAGTACATGCTCCATTCTTGCAATATACTCAGCGTCCATTGTTGCCACACACCACATCTTTTTTTGCCAGGGCTTTAACGCATTTTCTTTAAGGCGTCTACGAACAGTTTCATATGAAATACTGTCTAAATCCGTTAATGTTATTAATCGCTCGCCAAGTAACGCTAATGTCCATCGGCAGTGTCCTGTTGGCGGCTCAGAACAGGCTGTGGCTATTAAAGTTACTTCATCTTTCGCGGAGGTTTTTCTCATAGCACCACTTCGTGCACCTTCATTTAAAGCGGCTTCTAAACTGTCTTCGACAAACTGACGTTTGACTCGAAATACAGTTGAAGAGCTCACTTGAACCGCTTCACATATTTGATCTGTTGTATATCGACAACGGTCCGCTTTTAATAAAATGGCGGCTCGTTTGTACTTTCGAACATTGACCATGCCTTTTTTGCAGTAGTTAACTAATTCGCATTTTTCTTCTGCTGATAATTCAACAATATACTTTCGGTTCATAACAATATTAAATGAGTAAATATGAGTTAAAGGATCGTCAATTAGGATAAAAGTTCATTATGAATAAAGAAGAGTTGCCGTCGTTCACTGTGAAACAAGGGCAGTATTTGGCATTTATTTATTACTACACAAAAGTGAATGGTGTTGCACCTGCTGAAAATGATTTTGAGCGTTATTTTGGGACTGCATCATCAAGTGTTCATGCAATGATTTTAACGCTTAAAAAGAAAGGGTTCATCACTTCAACTGCTGGAAAAAGCCGAACGATAAAGCTATTGATAGGAATAAATCAGTTGCCTGAATTTAAGTAAGGCAACTGATCAGAACTTCTGTGAACGAGTACTAGGAAGTAAAGTAGGTGTTTTTCGCTGTGCATTTTTAACCTTTTCGGTAGGGGCGTTGATCACTGGGTTACTTATCTTTTATTTTGAACCTAGGCATGCGCTAACCCTGTTGGATGTGCCAAAGTGGCAATTATTAGGGGCAATGTGTGGAGTACCCTATATCGTGATAATGGTGTTTGTTGTGCAGCGAATTGGCACTGCAGTCGCAACGGTTGCGGTAATATTCGGTCAATTATTTATGAGTATGTTAATTGATAATTTTGGTTGGCTTGGTAACGATGTGATTGCTTTTTCGCCAAGTCGTATTGGCGCTGTAATATGTTTGGGTATTGCGCTGTATTTTATTCATGCAAGTGGTAAAGATACAGCAAAAACTGAGAGTTAGCCTTGAAACAATAAAAATTTGGCTGAGGTGATAACTTGTAACAGGGGGGTTATCACCTGATTTGAGCTGAGATTTTTTCCCCGCCTTAGGCTTGATACGCTTTAGAATGAATCATTTTAGTCTCGAGTGTATTAGAATAGTACGCTCTCGGCCTTGTATTTTCTTTCGTTTCGCTTTGAGTTGTTGTTCTTAGCCATGCAAGATAGTTAATTTGGCTGTAATTTCTAACAAAAGGTAATGAAAGAATAATGAATACAAAACTGTATAAATCAGTATTGAACTTAGCCGGTGAGCTAATGAATGCTGCACAGCAGCAAGATCAAGTTACGTTCGATTCACTCTATGGGCAGCTAAAAGCACTGTGTATTGAGCATGAAAATACTGAGAAAGATCATCCTGTACAGTGGGAAACGCTCGCTGATTTTACCGATGAGTTTGCCGATGCGTTGTTGATCTATGAAAAAGCATTAGCTAAAGCTAACGCCATCAATGCGAAAGATTATATGTCGTCAATTGGTTATGCGATGGCAACTATGCATGTTGAACTAGGGCAAACCGAAGCTGCTATCGCAAGTTTACAAGCTGCGCAGGTTAGCGCAAATAAAATTCCTGATAAAGCGCTGAAAGCTGAAATAGCTCAGCTGCTACAACAATTACAGTAAAATTAGCTCGTTGATTATGTTTAAGAGGTCACAATAAATGGATGTTACGCTAGGCACTAGCCCTGAACTGATTGCGCAAGCGCATGCTATTCGCCACCAGGTATTTGTGATCGAACAAAGTATTCCTAAGCAGTTAGATTTAGACGGTTGCGACGAACGAGCTGTGCATGTGGTGGTAACAGATGGCGGTGCTTTAGTCGCTACTGCGCGGTTAGTGAAACGTAACCCACGGTGTGGCGTTATGGCAAGGATTGCAGTGTTAAAGCAATACCGAGGATCCGGCATTGCTAAATTGGTTATTAATGCCTTGTTATCACATGCTGGTAAAATTGGCCTTGAGATCATTGAAATTCATGCACATGCCTATTTGCAAGGCTATTACGAAAGTTATGGTTTTAAATATATTAAAGATGTTGAAATAGTTGGCGAACACCAATTTATTGAAATGCAATGCAGTTTAAAAAGTGAAGTGAGGTAACGCCGTAATGCGCGACGAATTAAGGACTAAGATCATTCAAGTTTGTGACAAAAAAATAGCGGCGAAGGGAGGTAATGTTGGGCTGTCATTTTATGCTTTTTTTGCCAACAAAAATGATGATCCAGAATTACTTATGGAAGCTGCGACATGGTGGATACAAACCCACCAATTAGATCACTTTGTTAAAGCGCAGATCATTAAAACCATGATTGAAAATAATCTGTAATAGCGTGTAGATATTTGATTGTATATTAACCACAATAGCGGTTGAGATATTTATTTTAGTGGGGAATAGGGCTGGTGGTTGGTAGTTGGATTGCCCAAGGGTTTGGTTTACTGAGCTTTGTTTTAGCATTGGTGTGCTTTTATCAAAAGGATGATCGTCGTTTAAAAATAATGATGGTGGTGATGAATCTAAATCATGCACTGCACTTTTATTTACTCAATGCTATCACTTCATCATTGTGCTGTTTATTTTCAGCGGGGCGTACAGCCGTATCAATGCGGGTGAAATCGGTGTGGATAGCAGCCATTTTTATTATTTTAACCGTGGTTATCGGTTATCTAACAGCCCAGCAATGGACGGATTACCTTGCGATTGTTGCCGCCTGTTTGGGTTGTTTTGCACTATTTTGCTTAACGGGCATCAAAATGCGTGTTTTGCTGTTTGCAGGATCGTGCCTATGGTTGGCAAATAATATAATTGTTGGCTTTATTGGCGGCGTGTTATTGGAAGCGACTGTTATTGTTATTAATTTATCGACTATTTATAGACTACATAAACAACGCTTTACTCGTGAGGCGCTGACTGAACACGGTTGATAATAAAGGGCTTAGCAAAGCCCTTCACAGTAAATGTTAGTTATTGTCTGGTTAACTCAAACATTTGATTTTCTGCTCCTGAGGTACATGTCCATTGCAGAATATTAGCATCATCGGCAGTTTTGCTGTCTGCGACGTCTAAGCACAACTCACTATTTCGGTTGATGATACGCCACTTACCAGAGCCGGCACTTTGAAAACGAAACTGCTGGTTATAGCTCCCTGTGTATGTCCAGATATTGATATTTTCACCCGCTGTAGTTGAATGCGTATAGACCTCTAACCCTTTAGAAGGAGCATTGACTGGTGAAATACGATGCCACACCCCATCGACTGTTGAAATATTAAATTTTTGGCAATCATTATTAAGCCAAGACCACTGCCTAACATTTGCCCCATCTTCACTTTGACAGTTAGCAATATCTAATGATGCACCACTGTGTTTTGGGGTAATGCGGTAAGTACCATTGACTTGTGTATTGGTTGGGTTGCCATTATTGCCGTCGGTATAACCATTGTAGACTTCAAACTCTGCAATTTGCGGTACGCCATTGGCGGAATGAATCACAAAACTTACTTTGGATAAGTTAGTGTTAGAAAAAGTGATTACATTTGGCACAGCACCACCGTTAGTAAGTGTTACACCTGTATCGTAGTTCACTAAAGACCAAGCTGTAATGCTTCCTTTACTAGCTGGGGTTTCAATTATTTTAATCGCATTTATGGTGGTGTTAAGGTTTTTAATATTGATCGTGCCCGTGGTAGCTGACGGTGACCAGTAAGTTGACATATCGCCGTCGTTCACATTGCCATAACTCGAGCCACTGGCTTTAGAACTGCCATCAACACCGGCACTAATAGCTAGATTTTCCCCTGCTGGTGTTGGCTCAGGTGTTGGATCTGGATCCGGTGTTGGATCGGTGGGTGTGGTTGTTCCACATTGACCATTTGATGTTTGTAAGCCTTTGTTCGCGCCAGCCGTTGCTGCAATGATGTTGGGTATACACTGTGCATTATCAAGTTGATAGTTATAAGGGATGTTGATTGTTGTGGTTGAGGTTGGATTAGGGCCTGCTGGGTGAAGCTTGTTTTCTTGTTCAGACCAATCGATATTATCCCAAATGTTGCCGCTGACTTGCCAGTAACCCATGTCATTTGTATAAAAAGTGCCGAGTGGATCTTTGGAATTTTTAAAGTAGTTGTTTTCGGCGCGCATTTTACCGCCAATTCGTGGATTCATGCCCGATGACACGAGTCCATAGTAGTAGTTGTTGTAAGCATGCGCTGTCGCGTGTCTTAGTAAAGGCGTGCGAGAATTAATATTTTCATAGTAATTGTGATGAAAAGTAACAGGGCCGTTAGTATCGTCACTATCACTTGAGCCAACGAGACCACCGCGTCCAGAGTTGCGCAAAATACTGTAAGATAATGTCACGTATTTGGTATTACTCTTCATATCGAACAAAGCATCATATCCTGAACTTTCGCCACCACTGGCCTCAAGTGTAACGTGATCGACCCAAATATTTCTGACGTTTGACTCCATGCCAATTGCATCACCGCCGTTGGAGGTGGGGGAGCCTGATTTTTTGACGTTTCTAACGTGAACATTTTGAATAATGATATTTGAAGATGAACGAATATGGATGCCTAATTGGTCAAAAAGAGCACCGCTACCAACACCGATAATAGAAACATTACTAATTTCTTTTAGTTCAATTAGATCTGGCCCAGTATTGCAACTATCTCCAGATACTTTACTGGTGTTGCCATGATTGATGGTGCCTTCAACGTGGATGATAATTGGTGTGTCACCTGATGCTCGGTTACATAAAGCCTGATGAATTTGGGTTCCAGTTGTTGCATAAACAACATCGCCACCAGCACCACCGGTTGTACCACCATTCGTTGCGGCAAAGCCTGACGCATTAGCAAGTGCACTGTTTCCATATATAGCAGTTGTTATGGCCAAAGCATGCAAAGAATATTTAAATAACGTACGTTTATTCATTGGTTGTTCCTAATTATTGTATGTTCAGATCAAAACAATCAAATAAATTAATTGTTAAAAATGTTAACACGATCAAGTCCTGTTTATGCTTGCACTGCAGTGCTACCGGTGGCATTATTGCGCTAAAAATGACTTTCTGCAATGCTAATTACTGATTGATTAGTTTTAATTTCATTATTTAGTTTTGTTTTTATGCGTTTTAAATAAATATATTTAATTAAAATTAACAGGTTAGGCTTTGTTTTAATTATTTTAAAAAATATAAAAATAATAACGATTTATTTTCTAGTTTTTATTATAGTGTTTTTTTGACACTTGAAATTTAGTTAACATTTGTTCCTTTATTGTTTTTTGATATGACTAGATATTAGCATGCTACGGGGCTGGTTCTAACGCAGTATAGATATGTTTTATGGATGAGTTAGTTGTTTATAGGTGTTGTTGTGAAGTACTAGAGCATGTTGACCTTTCAGAATTAAAATTTGTTTAATCTAGGAGTGATTTAATCGTGACAAGAGGTTTGTAACCTCGTTGGCTCGATAACTGCTACCGCGTTATTCTACTGGCGGAAGTAATCTGAGCTTCGGATAATAAATCCATCTCCAGCGGCTATTTTTCAATGTTAACTGCGTTGAATTTATTTGTAATAGGGCATGCTATTGACGCGTAAATTCTCCTTATTTTCCCTGAAAATTTTGGCTGGAGAGTAAAAGTAATATTAGTGATTTAAATCAATGCGTTAGAAAACACATGAACCAAAATTTAGGTTAAGCAACAAAGAGTTAATCGCACTTAGACAGACCACGTTGGCTTGCGAGTTTTTTGAATTTATGATTATTTATAAATACTTACGGTAAAAACTATACTCTAAGAAAGTGTTACACGCTGTGGCATTTTTTATATTTTTTACCACTACCACACGGGCATTCATCATTGCGGCTAATTTTTATATCTGCAACAGGGAAGATCTCACCATCGAGATAACGCCACTGGCCATCTTCTTTTATGAAGCTTGATTTTTCATGCAGTTGGCAAAACAAGTTTTGATAAAAATAGCTAACACAAAATTCAACACAACCAGTGTACTCTTGCTGATCTGCACTGATCACGGCTAATTTTATAAAGCGGCAACTATTAGCAAAATCGGCAATTTCTCTGAGTGGGTTTGCTGCTTGTTTTTCTTGTGCATAAGTTTGGTAAATATACTTAGCATTTTTTAAGGCATAAGCAACAAAGCGAGAGCGCATTAGTTGCTCTGGGCTTGTTGCTTGTATATTGCCTAAATGCAATTTTTCACAGCAATCGCTATAGCTTTGTTCGCTGCCACATAAGCAAAGACTGTCAGTGAGTGAGGTCATAATTAAAATACGCTTTATTAAAAAACGGCATTTTAACAGCTTATTGTGCTAATGCTATCTCTGTAGCTTGTTGGGTTTTAGTAAAACAGTATAGTTTTGCACTGGCTTGATCTAACTTTAATGACAGGTTAGCTATTTGATTGTCTCTCACAATGTCTGTCCAGGAGATCACCGCTGCAAAGTTACCGTTATGTAGTGCAGAATTTAGTACATACTCTAAATTAACCAGATGCTTTTGCCTGATCACTAATAGTTTACTGGTATCAATAGAACATGAATCGAGTAAAGCTTTACTTGGTACGTGATCCGGTGCAATCAGTAACGTCCATGCGTTTTTATTATTGTAATGGTGTAACACCTTTAGAAGTTCAAAAGTTGCAGAGATCTCATCTTCTATCTGAATCAAATTTACTGATGCGCTTAAATTATCTTGTTGATAGCTTTTAACTGTTCTGACGGTAATTGGCTGTAACATAAGTTTCACTCACTGGTTGTTTATACAGTACTCATATACAGTAGTTTATACAGTGTTTGTGTGCAAGTGTTTTTTGCTATCTTTTTGAACGATTTTTATATTTATTTGATACCATCAGCTTAGGAAATGTGCATAAAATAAAATAATTTTTATAAAACAATATATTACTTAGTTACATTGAGGTGGCAATTGATTTTAATGAAAAGGGTAGATTAGTCCCTTTTTAAGGTGAGTTGGGGATCAGGTGAGCAAACTGCTGTTGGTGTATTTGCTCATACAGTGTTGCTGCATAACACTGGGCATCTTTAAAGCGGCGGGTGGTTAGATGTTTACGTAAATCAGTTAAGGCAGTTGCTGCAGGCTCATAGCCTTGGCTACTGGCTAAACTTAGCCATACCGCGCCATGAAAAACACTAGTAGGTACGCCTTGGCCTTTGATAAAAAATAATCCGAGATAAAATTGGGCTCGCTGATTACCTGACATTGCAGCTAAGCGCATCCATTTAGCTGCGAGAGGAGGTTGATCATTTTTTAAATAATACAGGGCTTTATTAACAGTGTTATCAGGAGTATCAGCTTTAACCGCACTGTGTGGGGCTTTGCTCGGTTGGGTGATAAACGATAATACGTTTTCTAACTGTTGTTCTAAATCTAAGCCAATTGGCGAGGTATCTGTCATAGTGCCACACATATTATTGTTGTCATTTACCTGCTCAGTTTAGTCTAATATCAGGTTAATTGTCCTGTTATTCTTGAAATATATGATAAAATCACGCAATTATTGTCATCTAAAATGAAACTCACTTATGCTCGACGCGTTATTTAAAATTAGCGACCACAACTCGACTGTGCGCCGCGAATGTATTGCTGGTCTCACTACCTTTATTACTATGGTTTATATTGTGTTTGTCAACCCTGCTATGTTGGCTGAAGCTGGTATGGATCAAGGTGCTGCGTTTGTGGCAACTTGTATTGCTGCCGCTATTGGCTGCTTTATCATGGGCTTTTGGGCAAATTATCCGTTAGCTTTGGCTCCTGGTATGGGGCTTAATGCCTTCTTTACTTATGGTGTTGTATTAGGTATGGGCTATACCTGGCAAGCAGCATTAGGGGCTGTGTTTATGTCGGGCTGTATTTTCTTGTTCCTGAGTTTGTTCAAAGTCAGGGAGTGGATAATTAATGCTATTCCATTGGTGTTAAAGCAAGCCATTGCAACAGGAATTGGAGCGTTCTTAGCGTTAATTGCGCTTAAAAATGCCGGGATCATTGTGGCCAGCCCTGCAACATTAGTGCAGCTGGGTGATATAACGGCTGCCGGTCCATTGTTGGCTATTTTTAGCTTTTTTGTTATTGCAGCGCTACTTTATCGTGATTTTAAAAGCGGTGTTTTGATCAGTATTTTATTAGTAACTGTGATCGCGCTAAGTCTGGGTTTGGTAGAGTATCAAGGCGTGATATCTATGCCACCTTCAATTGCGCCTACTTTTATGCAACTTGATTTTTCAGCGGCATTTGAGTTGTCAATGCTTAGCGTCATTTTTGCATTGTTGTTCGTTGATTTATTTGATACATCAGGCACTTTAGTTGCGGTAACTCAAAAAGCAGGCTTAGCGGACGAAAAAGGTAATATGCCACGTTTAGGACGAGCATTAAGTGCTGATAGTGCCGCAACCATTGCCGGTTCAGTATTGGGCACTTCGACCACAACCTCATATATAGAGTCAGTTGCAGGGGTGTCTGTGGGTGGCAGAACAGGACTTACAGCTGTGGTTGTAGGAATGTGCTTTTTATTGATGATGTTTTTTGCACCTTTGGCGAAAATGGTGCCAGCTTATGCAACTGCGGGAGCTATTTTATACGTGTCGGTGCTAATGCTACAAAACCTCAAGTTTGTAAATTGGGATGATATGACAGATGCCATTCCAGTGAGTGTGGTATTACTGATGACGCCGCTAACATTCTCCATTGCTCATGGCATTGCACTGGGCTTTATTTCTTATACAGCTGTTAAAGTATTGTGTGGTAAACGAGAACAAGTAAGCATCAGTGTGTGGATATTGACAGCGATGTTTGTGATAAAATTTGCGTTTTTATCCTAAGTTAATACAAAGAAAAAGTGGTTTACCACTTTTTCTTTGGTGCAAAAAGCACGTCTAAATCATCTTGTTCTTGCTCTGCTTTTTTCTTCAGTGCAGTTGCATTGGAGGCTTTAAGGTCGGTGCTTATTGCTTCTAAATAACCTTCGAGTTCTTGGCGTTTTGTAGTTATATAATCGTCGCTATAAGCTACTGCTGATACAGTTGCGTACGCTTTTTCAAAGTATTGGCGTGCAGAACCGACCATATTCGCAGAGCGCGCTGAGATACCTCGTTTAATCTGGCTTTCAATATTAATTCGTAATTGGAGCTTTTCTAAGCGCTTGTCTTCAGCAATAAAAATTTGGCTGTCTACTTTTCCTTTACCATGCTCTGAGCGAAGCACTGCACGTACTTTCTTGATACCTTGAATAAGTGCTATTAATTGCTTGTCGTTATCGGGTAACACTAAGTTTTCTGAGTTAGCGGTGTCGATTGAGTTCCCTAAACGTTCATTGGCTTCTTTTAAGCGATTCTTTAACTCTTTTGAATTAGGAGATAGCTGCACCATTGCTGCTAACGCATCATGAATACGCCGTTGCAGAATACGTAAAATATGTTCTGACATAGGTATGTTGGCGCTATTTACTAGAACATCTTCTGATTCTTCAATGATTTTTTTTTGTTTGGTTAAGTCTTTACGGCGTTCTGTTTCTTGTTTCTCTTTATGCTGTTGTACCGCACTGACCCAGAGGGCAATGACAATCAGTGCAACAATCAACATAATAATAATAGAAACGATCATGGTTTAGGTCTCAAATTTCACAAGCTAATAATTTTAATCTTACATTAAATATATGCTAACGGGATAGTTTTGCGCGGCTTATGTAAAAAAGAATTCACTTTCTCATCATTTATTACTATCTGCGTATGATATTTTTTCATTTTGCGCGTCAGCTCAAAAGATGGCTACCTCAAGACGAGGGATTATGCTAGCCTAAGCAAATAACCTTATAAATACGATTCCAGACAGCCTTTTTCTATTGTTAATCAGAAAAAACTTGGCTTGACGCGATGTAGCATTTATAAATAAGCAGTATAACTACACTAAAAAATGCAGCCATGAAATTACAACAACTCAGATACATCGTCGAAGTCCAAAATCATAAACTTAATGTTTCAGCAACCGCTGAAAGTTTGTTTACCTCACAGCCAGGTATTTCTAAGCAAGTACGTATGTTGGAAGATGAGTTGGGCGTGCAGATTTTTGGGCGAAGTGGAAAACACTTAACCCACGTTACCAGCGCGGGCACTGAAATAATTAATATTTCCCGTGAGATCCTTTCTAAAGTAGAGGGTATTAAGGCGGTTGCAAATGAGCATACATTACCTGATCAAGGTAAGTTGAATATTGCCACCACACATACCCAAGCACGGTATGCACTGCCAAGTGTGATCCAAGGATTTATGAAAAAGTACCCTGCGGTGTCATTGCACATGCACCAAGGTACGCCGCAGCAAATTTCTGATGCTGCTGCTCGAGGCGATGCTGATTTTGCAATTGCCACTGAAGCACTGCATTTATACTCTGATTTAGTAATGTTACCTTGCTATCACTGGAATCGCAGTATTGTGGTGGCAAAAGACCATCCACTAGCTAAAAAAGCAGAGTCGCTGACCGTTGCCGATATTGCCCAGTATCCACTTATTACTTATGTATTTGGTTTTACTGGCCGTTCAGAACTTGATAAAGCATTTAATGCGCAGGGACTTGAACCACACATTGTATTTACAGCAACTGACGCCGATGTGATTAAAACCTATGTACGCTTAGGTTTAGGTGTGGGTGTTGTAGCATCAATGGCGATTGATCAAATTGCAGATACCGATTTAGTGTGTATTGATGCAAGCCATTTATTTGAAGCCAGCACCACTAAAATTGGCTTTAGAAAAGGCAGCTTTTTACGTACGTATATGTATGATTTTATAGAGCGTTTTGCACCACATTTGACCAAAGAGCGGGTTGAGCGAGCGAGTTTACTACGTAATCAAGATGACGTAGATAAGCTGTTTGAAGATATAGAGTTACCGGTTAAGTGACTTTAATCTTTTGAAAACAAAAAAGCCGCATATTGCGGCTTTTTTAATGACTATAAAACTTAACACTCAATTATATTTACAGCTAAGCCACCGCGAGCGGTTTCTTTATATTTAGTTTTCATATCGTTACCAGTATCAAGCATGGTTTTAATAACTTTATCCAATGATACTTTTTGCTCGCCACTGCCACGAATAGCCAAACGCGATGCATTAATTGCTTTGATAGCTCCCATCGCATTACGTTCAATACACGGCACTTGTACTAATCCACCGACAGGGTCGCAGGTTAACCCTAAGTTATGCTCCATGCCAATTTCAGCGGCATTTTCTACTTGTAATACACTGCCACCGACAATTTCAGTCAGTGCACCAGCAGCCATTGAACATGCGACGCCAACTTCGCCTTGGCAACCAACTTCAGCACCTGAAATTGAGGCATTCTTTTTATACAGGATGCCAATTGCAGCGGCAGTTAATAAATAACGAGTTGCAATATCGCGGTCTATTTCTTTAATGAATGTGTGGTAGTACATTAATACCGCAGGTAAAATACCTGCTGCGCCATTAGTTGGGGCTGTAACTACACGGCCACCTGCAGCGTTTTCTTCATTAACAGCAAGGGCAAACAAATCCACCCAGTCCATTGCGCGTAGGGGGTCATTGCTGACTTCAATATTGAGCTTTAAGTACAGGCTAGGGGCGCGACGTTTAACTTTCAAACCACCAGGTAAAATTCCTTCGGTGCGCATACCGCGTTCAATACAGGCTTTCATTACTTGCCAAATATTGAATAGTTCATCTTTTATTTCATCTTCTGTGCGTAAGGTTTTTTCATTTTTCATCATCAAGCTTGATACGCTATAGCCTGACTCCTTACACATTTCTAATAATTCTTTGGCACTGCCAAATGGAAAGGGGGCTGGATTTTCTTCACGGACAGTGAGCGCAGCTTGTTTTTCGTTTTCAAATTCTTCATCGGTAACAATAAAACCGCCACCAATTGAATAGTAAACTTTACTATGGAGTTTTTCGTCGCCTTTAAAAGCAATGATCTCCATTGCATTTGAGTGTTTTGGCAAAGTTTTACGACGGTGGAATACAATCGCTCCTTGTTTTGGAAACTTTGCTTGATGCACTTGATTTAAGTGGATCACTTGTTCATTTTCAATTTTAGCGAGAATATCGTCTACTAAATCGGCATCAATGGTTTCCGGATCATAACCCGCAAGTCCGAGGATAACTGCTTTGCCTGAACCATGGCCGATACCTGTTTGTCCCAATGAGCCATATAGCTCAACTTTAATGCTGGTGACATCGGTTAACAAGTTTTGTTGTTGTAGTTCGTTAACAAATAAACGCGATGCGCGCATTGGGCCGACGGTGTGTGATGATGACGGGCCAATGCCAATACTAAACATATCGAATGCACTGATCATAATAACTTTACTCTACTTTTACTCAGCACGATTGCTGCCTTTGAACGGTCGCACATAATAACGCGTAATTGTACCCTTGTAACCCTTTGCAATTGAGATTTATACTGGTATGGCAAGCTGTTTTGTAAAGTTTTTAATAATGCTAGCAGTGGCTCCCCAAAGTAGTCCGTAAGGAGTTGAAAAACCTTGTAAAGTAATAGTTTTGCCAAAGCGATGAAAAGGTAAGGGTTGCCAATTGTTTACATCAGCGAGTGCGCTGACGGGCAGCAAAAAACTGGCGGCCACTTCATTTTGGTCTGCATGCCAATGTGTATCTGGGGCTAATACACCAACGAACGGTGTAATCGTAAAGCCGGTAAGAGTTGAGTAATCGCCTAATTGACCGATGACAGTGACATTTGATGGGGCGATATTTAGCTCTTCACTAAGTTCACGCAGTGCAGTATGGCGTAAGTTTGCATCGCTCAACTCATGCTTACCACCTGGTAAGCAAATTTCCCCAGGATGGTGATTTAAGAACATTGGGCGTTTGCATAGTAATATGTGCGCGCTGTTATCTACATCAATCAGCGGTAACATAACGGCACTGGCTCGTTGAGGACGTTGTTTAAAATGTCTCTTATCAGCTGGCTGTATATACTCATTGGCAGGCGCAGTTAGCTGAAAACGAGCCATAAGCTGTTTGCTATTCACACAGGTTACTTCAATAAAGGTAAGATTTTATTTACTTTATCGTAAGTTTCTTGGTATTCCAAATCCACTTGTGAATCAGCAACAATGCCGCCGCCAGCCCAACAATAAATATGCTGTTTATGACACACTAAAGTTCGGATGGTAATACTGGTATCCATATTGCCACAAGCGCTCAAATAACCGATTGAACCACAGTAAATACTGCGCCGATGCGGTTCTAATTCTTCAATGATTTCCATCGCACGAATTTTGGGTGCACCGGTGATTGACCCTCCCGGAAAAGCAGCATACAACTGATCAACCGCAGTTTTATCGTCAGCTAACTTTGCTGTCACGGTACTGACTAAGTGGTGTACTGCAGGAAAACTTTCAATCGCAAAGAGTGACGGGACTTGCACGGTACCAGGTTTGGCAACTTTACCTAAGTCGTTGCGCAGTAAATCAACAATCATCACATTCTCAGCGCGATCTTTCGCTGAATTTTGTAATCGAGTTGCTTGTAACGCATCTTCTTTTTTATCAAGACACCGTGGCAGCGTTCCTTTGATTGGCTTGGTTTCAACCTGATTATCATTAATGGCAATAAAGCGCTCAGGAGAAATAGATAAAATAGCGCCATCAGGATGATTAATAAAACTTGAAAATGGTGCTTTGTTAGCTTCGCGCAAAGTACAATAAGCATGCCACGGTGAGCCTTGATACTGTGCTGTAAAACGCTGTGCTAAGTTAATTTGATAACAATCGCCACTTTTTAAATACCCCTGAATTCTTGCAAACTTAGCGCTGTATTGTGCGCGGCTCATATTTGATGACCAGCCTCGGGTGATTTCAAATGGCGAGGTAATTGGAGAGGCGTGAGCTAACTCCTGTAGATACATTGCTGATCTATCAACATCAGGCTGTGCGACATAAAACCAACTGTGCAGCTTTTTATCATAGATAAGTGCATCCAGATAGAGACCAATAGCTAGTTGTGGCATATCGATATCATCGATAGCTTGGCTGGGAAGTTTTTCAATGACTCGGCCAAGGTCGTAACCAAAATACCCGAGCCAGCCGCCACTAAAAGGTAGGTTAGGCTGAGTTTTACTGCTATCTAGAGTATTTAGCTGTGCTTTAATAATGCTAAAACAATCTTGTTCAGTTGCCTTGTCATCAATAAACGTGTGGTTATTTTTAACTTCGAGGCGCATTTTTGGTGCAATAGCAATCAGATCGTAACGACTATTTATATGGTCGCTGTTGGCTGAATCCAGCAGCACGGCATAAGGTAAATGGGCAAAATAGGCGAAAACCTCTAGGCAGTTGAGCGAAATGTCTAATTGAATACAGGTTTTTTGTTGCTTTATCATCTATTTTTTTACCCTGAAGAACTGGCTCGAAACGAGCTAGGAGGGTATCATAAGTTATAATTTTTTGGCAGCGTTTAGTGACGTTGCCTAAGCGCTGTACAAACCACCGTCACTGGTTTGGCCTAGTTTACGTGTTCTCACGTAAAGGTAATTTAAGGAACCCCTATGAGTACAATTCGTCAGCAAGACTTTATTGATAGCATTGAAGATGCATTGCAGTATATTTCGTTTTATCATCCACTTGATTTTGTTCAAGCGCTCGAAAAAGCCTATAACAAAGAACAAAGTAAAGCGGCAAAAGATGCCATTGCGCAGATTTTAATTAACTCGCGGATGTCGGCAGAAGGCAAACGTCCTTTGTGCCAAGACACAGGTATTATTACCTGTTTTGTGAAAGTAGGTATGGATGTTAAGTGGGACAAAACAGATTTAACCGTACAGCAAATGGTTGACGAAGGGACGCGTCGTGCTTATTTGAATCCAGATAATCCATTGCGTGCATCTATTGTTGCAGATCCTGCAGGTAGCCGTAAAAACACCAAAGATAATACGCCTTCGGTCGTGCACATTGATTTAGTGGCAGGCGGCAATGTTGAAGTAATGGTGGCAGCAAAAGGCGGCGGCTCTGAAAATAAAAGTAAAATGGTGATGCTTAATCCATCTGATGATGTGGCTGAATGGGTCGAAAAGACCTTGCCGACCATGGGCGCTGGTTGGTGTCCACCAGGCATGCTAGGTATAGGTATTGGTGGAACGGCAGAAAAAGCCGCAGTAATGGCAAAAGAATCACTTATGGATCCAGTTGATATCCATGAGCTTATGGAACGTGGCGCAGAAACCACCGAAGAGAAACTTCGTTTAGAAATATTTGAGCGCGCAAATAAGCTCGGTATTGGCGCACAAGGCCTTGGCGGTTTAACAACAGTGGTTGATGTGAAAATAAAAACCGCACCGACTCATGCGGCCTCAAAACCTGTGGTTATGATCCCAAATTGTGCGGCGACTCGCCATGTACATTTCACATTAGATGGTTCAGGTCCTGCAAACTTAAAAGCGCCAAAACTTGAAGATTGGCCAGAAGTCACATTTGAAGTGGGTGAGGGTACGCGTCGTGTTGACTTAAATACGCTAACTAAAGAAGATACGCATGAATGGAAAATGGGCGAAACAGTATTACTGTCAGGGACTATATTAACTGGTCGTGATGCAGCGCATAAACGTCTGCAAGATATGATCAATTCTGGTGAAGGGTTACCAGCAGGTGTTGATTTTGACAATAAGTTTATTTACTACGTTGGCCCAGTTGACGCGGTACGTGATGAAGCAGTGGGCCCTGCAGGTCCTACAACAGCAACTCGGATGGATAAATTCACTGACATGATGCTAGAAAAAACTGGCATAATTGGCATGATTGGTAAAGCGGAACGTGGCCCTGCAACAGTTGAGTCTATCAAAAACAATAAATCTGTGTATTTGATGGCCGTAGGTGGAGCAGCTTACTTAGTATCTAAAGCAATCAAAAAAGCCCGTGTAGTGGCATTTGAAGATTTAGGTATGGAAGCTATCTATGAATTTGAAGTAGAAGATATGCCAGTCACTGTCGCAGTGGATAGTGAAGGCGCAAATGCGCATACCCAAGGCCCAGCAATTTGGAAAGCTAAAATTGCAGAGTTAGACGCTAAGTTAAAATAAGTATTCGCTTTATTATGCGGTATTTGAGTCTTCTCAGATACCGCTTATCAGCTCTGACCAGTTGGATGTAAACCACCTAATCTCCCGCAAACACCCATCATTACTCTCTTGTTGCTGTTTATTGCCTTGTAATTTAAACTTTACAATAATATTCAAATTGACGTTCACGTAAACGTTATCATGCTATATTTTTAGTTAAGTTAATTAGCTATTCTAAAAAGTAACTTTTTTTGAATTTAAAATGTTTAAAATTGCGATAAATTAGCTTATTTATTACAGCGTCTTATATTGATAGGTTTTATCATCTCATATAGTGGCAAGCTGTAATATGAAGTGGTAGAGTCTCGGCAATTTCAGCGTGCATACCCTCTCACGGGTTACAAATTTCGGAGTAAGATAAAGTGGCTGTGTTCAATCGAGTTGATTTTGATAACCACGAACAAGTGGTTTTTTGTTCAGATAAAGAATCAGGCCTTCGTGCAATTATTGCCGTTCATAATACTAATTTAGGTCCTGCTGTTGGTGGTTGCAGAATGTGGGATTACGCAAGTGATGACGACGCTGTTGTCGATGCGCTTCGTTTATCAAAGGGTATGACCTACAAAAATGCGGTAGCACGTTTACCATTTGGTGGTGGTAAATCTGTGATCATTGGTAATGCCAAAGAAATTAAGTCTGAACAGTTATTCCGTGCATTTGGTCGCCAATTAGAGCGCTTAAATGGTAGTTACTATTCTGCTGAAGATGTAAACATCACCTGTGATGATGTGGCTATTATGAATAAAGAAACTAACTATGTATTAGGCCTTGAAGGTAAAAGTGGTAACCCATCACCATTTACAGCGTATGGCACATTTTTAGGAATTAAAGCGGCGTTACAACATCAACGTGGTCACCAAGACTTGAGTGGCATTAAAGTGGCAGTACAAGGCTTAGGCGCTGTTGCTTATGGCTTATGTAAACATTTGCATGACGCGGGTGCGACCTTGTTTGTAACTGATATCAACCAAGTGGCAATTGATCGAGTCGTGAATGATTTTACTGCGACTGCTGTAGGCATTGATGAAATATACGACCTTGATGTCGATGTATATGCACCGTGTGCACTTGGTGCAACAGTAAATGATGCGACTATTCCACGCATTAAAGCGACAATTATTGCTGGTTGTGCAAATAACCAATTAGCCGAGTCTCGCCACGGTGAGATCATTCGTGAAAAAGGTATTTTATACGCACCAGATTATGTGATTAACGCAGGTGGTATTATTAATGTTTATTATGAAACAGCGCCAGAAGGTTACAGTGCTGAGGCATCAAATAAACATGTTGAGGGGATTTTCAAAACCTTAACTGAAATTTTTTCGCGAAGTGAGAAAGAGCAAAAATCAACGCATTTGATCGCAGACGAACTCGCACAAGAGATAATCGAAAACGGTTTATAATAAACGCGTTTAGGCGTGCAATTGCACGCCTTTACATTATTCAGTAAATCCCTCACGATACGGTCATCCTGACTTGTATAGTTTCTAAAGATATGACGCCCATCGATTTAGCCACATGGCCACGCCAACAACATTTCTCACTGTTTAAAGAGTTTACGCAACCTTATTTTAATGTATGTGTACAATTAGATATGGGGGCGCTGTATCGGTATTGTAAATCACAGCAATGCTCTTTTTTTCATGCCTATATCTATGCGACATTGCAGGCAAGCAATGCTTATCAACCAATGTTACTGAGGATCATTGACGGTGTACCTTGGCAACTAGCTGCTCAACGTGCCAGTGTTGTAGAGCTTGCTGATGATGATACCTTTAGGTTTAGCTATTTTTCACAACAAGCTACGTTTAACGACTTTCAAGTGCATGCAAATAAAGTTAGCTTAGCTGCAAAGCAACAGCCATTATTCTCAACTGCTTTTGCGCAAACCGAAGGTCAGACTGATTTGATCCATATTTCGGTTTTACCGTGGTTGAACTTTACAAGCTTCTCTCACGCACATACACAAGGTAATCATTTCGGCATTCCTAAATTAGTGTTTGGACAGTTTGATGCGCAAAAGGGGACATTGCCTATCTCAATAGATGTGCACCATGCATTGATGGATGGTTTACATGTAGCGAAGTTTATTGACCAGCTGCAGCAAAGCATAGACGCTCTGTGTGCTTAGCGTAGTCGTAAACGAATTGTGTTATTTAGTTAATGAAAATAAAACTCAGACTATGTTAGTATAATTCCTATACAAAAAATATAATGATAATTAACTACTAGTAAATCATTATCTATTTAATTTGCGTTAATGCTAAGTTGTTAGCTCGCCATAATTACGAAGGCGTTTAGTATAATGATTCGTTTAGGTCTTTGCTTTTTCTTTTTTGTTGTTTTTAGCAGCTTTGCTGCTGAGCAAACCCGTTTACCTCTTAATGACTACTTTGCCGAAACTTGGAATACCCGTTCTGGTTTGCCTCACAATAGTATCAATAGTGTGGTGCAAACAAATGATGGCTATATATGGATTGCCACATGGGAAGGATTAGCCCGATTTAATGGCCGTGAGTTTAAACTATTTACACGCACGGAAATAACTGGTTTACCAGATTCTGGTTTACGTAGTTTAGCCCCACAAGCTGATGGCGGTTTATATATCGTGGGTGCCCGAGGTGGGATCAGTCATTTATATCAAGGGCAATGGCACGCTAAGCCTAATGCCACTGCGATGGTAAATCATGTATTAAAAACACCTTCCGATGAAACTTGGTTAGCTCTTGAGGGCCAAGGTGTTGTATATCGAGAGTTTGATAGTGCGCCGGACACGGCGATTTTAGAAAACTTCAGTGCTTATCGCCTAATAGAAGACAAAGCCGGTATGATTTGGGCTGCAACCAGCAAAGGCTTGTATCAAATTAATAATAAAACAGCGCGATTAATTACTCCCGATTCAGGTTTACCACAAAGTCCAATATACACCTTGTATTTGACCCGCCAAGGTGAACTCATTGTAGGCAGTGAACAAGGCGCATGGAAGCAGGTGAACAACCGTTTTGTCAGTATTCATGCTCAGCTTAAAGATGAGGCTATCTCAAGTATTTTACAAGATGATCATGATGATCTTTGGTTTGGTACGATCAATAAAGGGGTGTTTCGATTAAGCCCGTTAGGACTTGAACAACTTGATGCTGACGCTGGTTTACCAGCCAATCGGATTTTATCGCTATTACAAGATCGTGAAAATAGTATTTGGGTTGGCACAAATGGCGGTTTGTACCGATTGCGTGAAGCTGCTTTTTCAACTTGGACCACAAAACGCGGTTTAACAGGGGACTATGTTCGCACCGTGCTGTCCCATTCAGATGGTAGCTTATGGGTAGGCGGCAGCCTAGGTTTAAACCGTATTGAAGATAATAAAGTAAACACATTCCCTGCTGCTTATGGGAATGATTCGTTATCGGTTTTAAGTTTAGCTGAGGATGCGCAAGGACATATTTGGCTAGGGACTTATACCTCAGGTTTGATGAGGATTATCAATGGTAAAGCTTATCCTGTTCTAGATCGTAAAAATGGCTTAGCCAGCAATGAGGTCAGGGCGTTATTATTTGATAGTGCAGGGCGCTTATGGGTAGGAACCGCAGCAGGATTGACACGAATAGATGTGGATGGATCACTGAAGCAGTTTTCAAGTGTAGATGGTTTACCTGGTGATTTTATTATAGCCCTTAGCGAAGACAATTATGGCAATGTATGGATTGGAACCGGCGTTGGGGTCGCATTTTTTAGCCCAAGTTTAGAAAAGTTTACGGCTAAAGTATTTCCAGCCCATTTTGATGCTGCATATGCTTTTGGTTTTTATGCTGAGTCTGAATATATCTGGATGGCGACAGACCGTGGTCTTGTCCGGTGTCATATCCCAACCGGAGAGATGAGTATTCTTGGGCGTGAACAAGGCTTGCCAGTTGATAAGTTGTTTCAAGTTGTGGCACAGGGAGATTCGTTTTGGTTATCTAGTAATCGCGGTGTGATCCAAGTTAATCAACAGCAAGTCAAACAGCGACTCGCCCAGTTAGCACAAAATAATGCGTTGCCAATCCAGTATCAGCTATATGATGAAGGAGACGGCATGCTTAGCGCCCAGGCTAATGGCGGGTCTAATCCTGCTGCGGTGTTGCATAAAGATGGCAGTATTTGGATTGCTACAGCGCAAGGGGCAAGTACTATCGTCCCTGAACGATTAAAGCAAGCTACTAAGAAGACATTACCGACAATTATTGAGGCCATGTATGTAGATGGCAAAATGACCCCCTTAGTGCAGCAAGATGAGGAAATCATTTTACCGCTGGGTGTTTCGCGGCTCTCTTTTCATTATGCGGGCTTAAGTTTTATTATGCCCCATCGATTGAATTATCAGACCCAATTGGCTGGCTATAACAATGTGTGGGTTAACCGTAATCAACTCAGTATTACAGAATATACTAACTTACCACCGGGCAAGTACACGTTCAAAGTACGTTCTGGCTACCCTAATGGGCAATGGCAAGATAATGATAAAACCTTAACGTTTGTGATCCAGTCATATTTCTGGCAAAAAACTACTTTTAAGATCATGGTTTTTATCGGTTTATTAGCATTGGTCTACGGGCTTTATAGATACCGACTTTATCATTATAAAAAAATAGAAATCGAGCTGATCAAGCGGGTTGAGCAACAAACTAATGATCTACAACAACAAACAGATGCCTTTGCTCATCAAGCAACCCATGATCAACTAACTGATTTGCCAAATCGTCGTGCCTTTGATTGTTGGCTCGCGGATAATTTTGCTGACTTTAAGCAACATGATTCACCTCTGGCTATTGCGATTATGGATATTGACCATTTTAAGCGAATTAATGACGGGTGGTCACATATTGTTGGCGACCGAGTAATTTGCGTAGTTGCTCATATACTAGGAGAGCTCAATGAGAGTGATGATAGTCAAGTTGCTCGCTGGGGAGGTGAAGAATTTACATTACTATTCCCTCATAAAACCGCGCAACAAGCCGCTCAATTATGTGAAGAATTACGTGTGCAAATTGCAAACTACGATTTTTCAAACATCGCTAGCGGGTTATCGGTAACGGTTAGTTTTGGAGTCGCAGATTCATTGGCAGTTAATGACTATGACAGGTTACTGGCGCAAGCTGACCAAGCGCTTTATCAAGCAAAAAGTAATGGCCGAAATCGAGTCGAAATAAATAAAATATAAAGATTAAAATGTGAAGTGAAAAGGTTATTAAAAAATTTTTTGACTGTTATCCTTCGTAGTTAAATTACTTACTATGAATACTTTAACTTTACTTATTGCTAATGTTATTTTCTATATTAAATGGACAGTCGATTTTATACATTAATTGCTATAAAAACAAACAATCCAGTTGGTTGTGGGGGATAAATAGACAATTCATCTTATGTTCAGATACTTAAGCCCCTGATTTGGGATTGTATTGTTGCGTTATAAGCAAGTACTTCGGTATACTTCACATGAGCCTAATCTGGGTAAAAATAATAAATACATGGAGTTTAAATGTTAAGAAAATCTGCTATTGCACTTGCTATTTCATCTAGTTTTTTCCTTTCTGGTTGCCTAGAAGTTGAAGATAATAATGACGATATCGTAGCTGCTATTGAAAATAATACTGATGCTCAAGCTGAGCTAAAAAGTGTAACTTTAACTGGATCAGTTAAACACTTATTAACAGGTGAGTCTGTTAATAATGCCCAAGTATCAATTAAAATTGGTAATGACTGGAGCGAGCCTGTCGCTGTTTCAAACGGTTTATTTGAATTAAATGAGCTCCCAAAAAACTCTGACTTTGTTCTGCTTGTCTCCAGTGCTGATGGTTCTTTTCAGGAGCGTGCTTTTTACGGTAAAACGAATTACGGTATAGCTCAATTGGGAAGTTTAGAAGTTTCAAGTGCTGAAACTGTGCAGTTTGAAGTACTGCTTAATGGTGAAAATACACCTGTAGCAGGGCTTGAATTTAGTTACAGTATTTCCACTGCATTTAATATGTACAATGAATTTTCGAATCGTAATGAACATTTTATTCGTTCTACCTATAATGCAGATACTGGTATGTACTCTATTGCTAAAGTAGCCGGTTTTACTGATCTGCTATCAATGGACCTTGATGTTGACAATGATGCTGTTGATGATTTTAGTTATAACAATCAGTCAGACAGTATTAGCCAAATTAATATAAGCGAGTTAACCAACGGAAATACTTTGTATGTTTCTAAAACAGCTGAAAACGCAAAGTTTGAAGTCCGTGTTTCAGTAATTAATGAACTTGGTAATACATTTGATAATTTGAACTTTGTTTCATTAAAAAATCTTACTAAAGGAACGCCAGCAACTTTCGATGCTGATAGTAAAGAGTATATTTTTGAATATAATGGTAGTTCAAAGATGAAGCTACTTTTACCTAGTTTCGTAGATAGTTCAGGTAATCGCTATGATACAGGTGAAGTAAATCTTTATGCTACAAATGGTGGGGTGTCAGTTACTAACTCAAGCTTTAATAATTTAAATCGTTTTTATGAACTAGACGATGGTGTTTTATCACTAGTAATAAAGCCAAGAGTATCGTCGTTTTCCTCTAGGCCGCGAGTTGTTAGTGCCATAGCAGATGAAACATCTCAAAACTTCTATATGTTTATGGAAGCGCCTATTGAGTTAGTTGATAGTGCTGCGTCATTAATTAAGAAACGTCAAATAACGGTTGTTAAAGGTACTGATGATGAAAACGATTTTATTGCACAAGGCGTAACGCAAATTTCGTTTAATGACGTTTCTGTTCCTTTTACCTCATCGCTTAAATATAACGATACATTTGTTACTCTGTCACCAGCCGCTCCTCTTGTCGGCGGCCATTATGAGTATAACATTGAAAAAGTCAGTGTGAAGTCTACAGGTGAAGTCGTGAATATCTCAGCCGCAAGCTCATTTCGTATTGCAGATCAATCTCCTTTTGATATCAATCAATTGCGTTGGGATAATAATAACGGATTAACTGACGGCAAAACTATAGTACTTAAGAATACAGCTAATGAAGATGTTGGTTTTAAGCGTAAATCAAACAATGGTAGTCTTTACTTACCAGCATCAATAGCAACCTTAAGTCATTTTAAAGTTAATTTGCTAGGCTATACAGCCAATGGAAAAGTAAATCCTGCACTAATTGAGAGCACAATTGTATCTGATGGCAACATAAATATTAGCGAGATTAATACAGTTTCAGTTGCTGTTAATGAAACTATTTTAATTGATGACTACTCTGTTGATTTCTACACAAGCCTTCCTGATCGTCAGTGGTATAAGTTATCAAATAATACTTATCAAATAGAAAATCTTGATGACAATCAATTAAGCAGTAAAAATAATGTTACTTTTGGTTATGAGTATGCTGTAAAAGGCAGTTCTGAAATTGTTACAGGCAAAATTACCTTACCTGTGCTTTAAAGGTTAGCTGTTTCTACGGGGGGGAGTTTTGTACTCTCTCCCTTTTTTATCTTCCTTAAAAGGGGGGTCTCACTGAGTTAATAATGTATTCGACAGATATATTTCCTGTTATTAGATATTGACTATTCTGGGGTCAGATAAACTCGTAAGTGTCATTAACAAAGAGTGCTATACGATGGACTTGTGTATTGATAATTAAGATGATCCCAAATTCAATTTTGAGGTTATATATTTAAATCGCCTAGAAGCTTGGTTTGTTGACAATATGGGTGTATGTTTTTTTGGTAGATAAACACGCTACAGGCCATTGCTTTTCGAGTATATAATATATACTAATACATATATTAAAACATTTTATTAACATTTAGTTGAATTTGATGCTATACCTTTTGTTCCCACTTTGGGACCTTTTTGATGTGAACAGAAGGAACAAAAGATGAAAAGTAAGATGATATATGTAGCTTTAGCAGGTGTTTTAGGTGTGTCGCCAGCGTTGTTTGCACAAGGCCATAAGCATAATGATTTTAACTTTACTGCACAGTCCATTGAGTCACTTAAGTTAACCTCCTTGGTGGCTGTGGACGATACTCAGTTTGTGTTCAATAATGACTTGTTGCGTGAAGATTGGGATAATTTCTTTGCTCTGCATGCGCCTGTACTGGAAGATAAAAAAGAGCGTGTTTTGCACTGGGCAGGTTATACAAGTATCAACCCTAAAGTTATCTTAGCGTTGATTGAGCTGCAAAGTGGCTTACTTTCTGATCCTGACGCAGATATTAATAATGCTTTTGCAGGTTTATCTGACGAACACGGTTTTGATGCCCAGCTAGAAGATGTGGTAATGATGTTAAGTCAACGTTTTTATGCATATAAACAGTGGCAAGATAGCCAAGCCACCCCGGAAACATCAAAGTATGCGGGCGAGGAAATCACCAATAGAGTCAATACCAACAGCAGTACTGCAGCGACAGTAGCATTGGTCAGTGTTCTTAAAAAACAAGTATTAAGCAAAGATAATGTTAATTACGCTAAGAGCGATCTGACCGGCTTTTTAGCGACGTTTGAGCGTCTATTCCCTGATAGTCGCGCTCAGTTACAAAGATCCTCTAAAAGTGCACTACAAAGTAGCAATCAGCAGTTTGCTGCGGCTAGTTTTTCAATGAACTTACCATGGTCATCAGGTTATTATTGGTACAGCGGTGGGGCTCACTCTAATACTGGCTCTGGTTATCCATATTCATCGCTTGATTTTAATAATGGCTCTGGTGGTTGGGGCACAAATACACCATATGTTCAAGCGGCGCATGGCGGTACTATCACACGTTTTTCGTCATGTAATATCCGCGTAACGCATTCGAGTGGATATTCAACCAACTATTATCATATGTCTAATCTGCAGTATAGTAGCGGTGATTTTGTGCAGCCAGGTGCATGGCTCGGTCGTTATGCGAACAATTATAACCAAGCACTATGTGAAGGGGGACAATCATCAGGTCCTCACGTGCATTTTACTTTGTTGTATAACGGCCAGCAGGTGTCATTACATAATCAATATATTAGTGGTCATCGTATTGATGTCGGCAATAGCAACTACGATGATAATTGTAATCGTTTCTACTTTGAGCGTAATGGTTACCGTACTTGTGCATGGGACCGTTTATATCGTTAATATAATTGATTTTACGTAATAATATAGTTGACCGCCTTTAACATAGTTATGGGCGGTTTTTTAGCTGTTGCTAGGCTAGATGATTGAATTTTATCCTCACAGGACATATTAATAAGCTACACCTGTTGATAGGACCTCGTAATGGTAAATGGATTATTAATATTTGCGCTGATTGCGTTTGTAGTTGTTTATTGGCGTTGGCCGGTTATTCAAAACCGCTTGTGGCAAAAAAAGTATCAAGATTATCGTTTAGATGAAAAGCAAAAAACATTATTGTTACGGTATATGCCTATCTATCAAAAAATGACGGATGCTGATCGGGAAAAATTAGAGCGTCATATTGTCTGGTTTCTAAATGAAAAACGCTTTATTGGTTGTGATGGTTTAATTCTAAACGAGAGTATGAAGTTAATAATTGCTGCGGATGCATGTGTGTTGGTGCTTAATAAACCATGGCCACTTTATCTAAATGTGAAAGAAATTTTGCTGTACCCAAGTGCCTATTACGCGCCGCAGACATCTCGTGATAGTGCCGGATTAGTAAGCTATCATAATACTGTTCGTCAAGGCGAGTCATGGCCTGGAGGGACTTTAGTTCTAAGCTGGCACGATGTGCTTGAAGGGAATCGCTTACCCAGTGACGGACATAATTTAGTGTTTCATGAATTTGCTCACCAACTTGATCAAGAAACAGGTAAAACCACAGGCACGCCTATATTAGCTAAAGAGGCAGATTATAAACAGTGGGGGCGTGTTTTTAGCCGCGCTTATAATCAGTTAAAAACTCATGTTGCGTATAATATGCCGCATGTTATTCATAGTTATGGTGCAACTAATGAAGCCGAATTTTTTGCCGTGATCACCGAAACTTTTCTCGAAAAGCCCAGTGAGCTGCGCCATTATGATCCTGAAATATACAGTTTATTGGTCGGCTATTATCAGTTTGATCCAATAAAATGGCATTAACCGCCAAATAACGACGCTTTATCAGATATCGCTGGTAACTTGCTGCCGTTTTTGTTGCAATCATGTTTATAAGATGAAAACCGCAATAAAAATAAGCGAGAAGGCGATGAAACAAATGCTTCATACAGCAATGGCTGTAGCTGTGTCACTGGCGCTATATGGTCAGGCTCAGGCACAAGATAATGATGACAAAAAATGGCAAGTGGATGCGCCACAAGGTCAATTTGTTGATGCTAATATTAGTGTCTCTCAAGGCACTTGGATGAATATCGATGTCAGTCCTGATGGCAAAACCATTGCGTTTGATTTGCTGGGCGATATTTACACTATGCCGATGGCTGGTGGCATTGCCACTCAACTGACCTCTGATATCGCATGGCAAATGCAACCGCGTTTTAGTCCTGATGGTAAACATATTGCGTTTACCTCAGATCAAGGTGGCGGTGATAATATCTGGTTGATGGATTTAAACGGTGAGAATCAAACCGCGGTAACCGATGAAACGTTTCGCTTATTGAACAGCCCCGCATGGAGTCCCGACGGCGACTATATTGTTGCTCGTAAGCATTTTACAGCGAGCCGTTCATTAGGCGCAGGTGAAGTATGGCTTTATCATAAAGCGGGTGGCAAAGGTGTACAACTCACTAAACGTGAGAATGATCAAAAAGATTTAGGTGAGCCGATGTTTTCACCTGATGGCCGATATGTTTATTTTTCACATGATGCAACGCCGGGTAAAACCTTTCATTATTCAAAAGATTCGGTTGCTGGCATTTATAAAATCAAGCGTTACGATCGCGAAACGGGTGAGATAGAAACGATTATTGATGGTATGGGCGGCGCGATTAGACCAACCCCGTCGCCAGACGGTAAGAAGCTTGCGTATATTAAACGAGATGATTTTCAAACTAGCCTCTACCTATATGACTTAACCAGCGGTAAGCATACTAAGCTATATGACAAGCTTGAACGTGATATGCAAGAGACTTGGGCTATTCATGGCGTGTATCCAACTATTGCATGGACACCAGATAATAACCAACTGATATTTTGGGCTGGCGGTACTATTCATAAACTTGATGTGCAAGATGGCGATGTAGAAACCGTACCATTTGAAGTTAAAACCAGTAAGAAAATTCAACAAGCAGTGCGTTTTACACAAAATATTGATAGCGATGAATTTGCTGTAAAAATGTTGCGTAATGTACAGATTTCGCCGGATGGTGAAACAGCAATTTTTGAAGCGCTAGGACATATTTATAAACGCGATTTAGAGTCAGGAAAAATAAAGCGTTTAACTGAACAAAATGACCACTTTGAGTTGTTCCCGCAGTTTTCCCGTGATGGTAAAAAAATAGTCTATGTAACCTGGGATGATAACGAACAGGGGGCTGTTCGAGTTGTCTCTGCGCGTAGTGGTCGCGGTGATGATATTACCACAGAGCCAGGTAAATATGTTGAGCCAACATTTAGTCCTGATGGCAAAACGGTAGTGTACCGTAAAGCCTCAGGAGGCAGCATTTTAAACCCTGATTGGTCACTGCATCCGGGTATTTATGCAGTGAGTAGCAAAGGCGGGAAAGCTGAGTTAATTTCTAAAAGTGGTTATCAGCCGCAGTTTGCATCAGCTAATGATCGAGTTTTTGTGATGAGCCCATGGCCTAAGCCAACGCTAAGTGTGGTTGAACTTGATTCGAAAAAAATCACTAAGCTTTATGAGTCAGAGCATGCTACTGAGTTTAGAGTATCGCCTGATGGCAAGTACCTCGCTTTTGCTGAACGTTTTAAAGTGTTTGTTACGCCATTAGTGCAAAGTGGTAAAACCATTAATATTGGTCCTAAAGACAGCCAATTTCCGATTGAGCAGTTATCTGTTCGTGCCGGTGAGAATATCAGCTGGAGCGCCAGCAGCGATAAACTGTATTGGACGCTAGGCCCAGAGCTTTATCATGCAAGTTTGGCAGGTTTATTTGATATCAATAAAGCGGATGATGCTGACTTTAAAGTAAAAAGTGGCGATAACATTGGCTTTAGTAGCAAAATGGCTGAACCAAAAGGCATGATAGCTTTAACGGGCGCACGTATTATTACCATGAAAGGCGAGCAAGTCATTGAAAATGGTATACTATTAACCGATGGTAAACATATTAAAGCCGTTGGTACAGCTGTTGATATTAACATTCCAAAAGGCGCACAGGTAATTGATGTATCTGGCAAAACAATTATGCCAGGAATTGTTGATGCGCATGCGCATGGTTCACAAGGCAGCGATGAGATCATTCCTGAGCAAAATTGGAAAAACTTAGCGGGCCTATCGTTAGGCGTCACGACAATTCACGATCCATCAAACGATACAACAGAGATTTTTACAGCCAGCGAAATGCAAAAAGCGGGGACTATTGTAGGCCCACGTATTTTCTCAACCGGTACTATTTTATATGGTGCCAATATGCCAGGTTATACATCACACATTGATTCGTTAGATGATGCTAAATTTCACTTAGAGCGATTAAAGAAAGTTGGCGCGTTTAGTGTTAAATCATACAACCAACCACGACGTGAACAACGCCAACAAGTAATTGAAGCTGGCCGAGAGCTTGAAATGATGGTGGTGCCAGAAGGTGGTTCATTATTACAGCATAATTTAACGATGGTGGTTGATGGTCATACGGGCATTGAGCACTCAATTCCCGTGGCGAATATTTATGATGATATCAAGCAGCTTTGGTCACAAAGTGATGTAGGCTACACGCCAACACTTGGTGTGGCATATGGCGGCATCTGGGGAGAAAACTATTGGTATGATAAGACTGATGTGTGGAATCACCCGCGCTTAAGTAAATTTGTGCCAAAAAACCAATTATTACCACGTTCAATGCGCCGTGTTAAAGCACCCGATCACCACTATAATCACTTTAACAATGCACGGGTAGCAAAAGAGCTACAAGATTTAGGTGTTTTAGTGAATCTAGGTGCACATGGTCAGCGCGAAGGCCTTGCAGCGCACTGGGAGATTTGGATGTTTGCTCAAGGTGGTATGAGTCCACTGGAAGCTATTCGTGCGGCGACGCTTGATCCGGCCAAGTACATCGGCCTTGATCAGAATATCGGCTCATTGGAAGTCGGTAAACTTGCTGACTTAATGGTGATTGATGGTAATCCACTGACTAATATTCGTGATACAGATAAAGTTGATTATACGATGATCAACGGTCGGTTATTTGATGCCGCGACTATGAATGAAGTTGGCAAAAAAGCACGCGACAAATTGTACTTTGAAGATAAGTAATTATTAGTGTTATAACCAATCAAAAGCGGCTGAACAGCCGCTTTTTTTATATGCTACTTGCTATAAGTTGGCGTAATAATACTGGGTCTTGCATTAGTGTATTACTGGAGTGCGTCACTCTAGCTTGACAGATCATACCTTCTTTTAAGGTCATTAATAATTGTGCTAACTGTATGGTTTTTTCTAACTGACCTTTAAGTTGTTCTGTGTGTGAGAGTTTATCGAACAATAACTGTAAAACTGATTCTTTGTGTGCTTTGCAAAGCATCGCGATAGGGTGCTCGCTGTGTGGAAACTCCGCTGCGGTATTAATAAAAAAACAGCCATTAAAAGGTCCAAGCTCAGAGACTTTATTGTCTATCCAAGCGGAGAGTGCGCTAAAAAGTGCATAAGCCACTTCGAAGGGGGTATTGCAGTTTTCTAATTGTTCATACAACCACTGATTAAAGCGCTGATCTCTGAGCTCTAAACACGCACAGATCAACTCATCTTTACTGACAAAATGATTATAAAGCGTTTTTTTTGCAACACCTGCTTCTTTAAGTATTTCATTAATGCCTACCGCATGGATCCCTCTTTGATAGAACGCACTGAGTGCGGTATTAATTATCTGGGTACGTTTATCCATGGTTGCTCCTAGTCAAAAAGTAAGCTTGACATAAGTAGACCGACTTGTCTATCATCTAAGTGTAGACAAGTCGGTCTACCTCTGAAGGAAGTAATATTAATGAATGATGTATTTTACAAAGCCGTTATCGCGGGTATCTTTTCTGCACTGACACTTTCGGTATTAGCATATTTAGAAAGTTTAGGGAATTATGGTGTATGGCTTATGGCACCATTTGGCGCAACTGCGGTACTGGTGTTTGGTGTACCAAACAGCCCTTTAGCAAAAGCAAAAAATGTTATTGTAGGGCATTTCATCACTGCCGTGATAGGTTTGGCTTTTATTAGTTTTATAGGCGTGGATCCGATCAGTATTGCTATTGCGACTGGATTAGCTGTGACCGTAATGATGTTGACTAACACCATACATCCTGCAGCAGGGGCCAACCCTATTTTGATTATGGTCAGTGGTCAAAGTTGGGACTTTTTGATTATGCCAGTTCTTGTTGGTACCGTGTTTATTGTTATCTGTGGGTATATATCAGGGTGGTTGAATACAAAACTCAACGTTGTTGGCCATAAAAAAACCGCTTAAAAGCGGTTTTTTTATGCTACGAGTCTAAAGTTATTACACAACACCGCGAGGTAAGCGGCAATCGTGATCTTTTTTAGCTAGGTACACAATCCAAAACTCTTCGGCAGTGTAACCTTCCTCATTAGCTGTTGTTATAGTAAATGGTGGTTTTTTAACAGCTGCTTTAGCTGGCACTGCTGATTTAGTTTTAGTTTTCTTAGCAGGTGCTGCAGGTTGTGCAGACGTATCGCCTGAAGTTAGCTGCTCTGTTAATTCAGCAACTTCTGCAAGGCGCAAGTTTTTGCCGCCGTCGATGCTGTACCAACCAGGTTTGCTGGTAATTTCAGGTTTCTTACCATTGGCTGCTTGATATGCTGCTTCAAAGGCATTTAATACTTCTGTTTTGTCTAGTTTGCTCATCAGAGGCCCTATACGTTGTAAACACAGATTGAGAATATTTATTTATACCTATTTTTGACTTACTTTTCAATTTTTTGCGATTTTCCTTCCATTTTAGCCCTATAAACGCCAAAATTTGCACAAAATTTAACGCTAATCTGGAATAAAAAAATGCAGCGCAGAGAATTTAACCAATTACTAAATACCATTTTAAGACCTGATTCTATTCAAGACTTTTGCCCAAATGGGCTACAAGTCGAAGGACGTGAACAGATAAAAAAAATTGTTACAGGTGTCACTGCCAGTCAAGCATTAATCGATGCTGCAATTGCGCATGGCGCAGACACAATATTAGTTCATCATGGTTATTTCTGGAAAGGTGAAGCGCAACCTATTACCGGTATGAAAAAGCGTCGCATAGCTGCGTTACTTAATCATGATATCAATTTATTTGCCTATCATTTACCTCTTGATGTGCATCCATCAATCGGTAATAACGCGCAATTAGCACAGCTACTTGATTTAGAAATACTCGATGGTTTGGAGCCTGTAGCAAATAGTGTCGCAGTCAAAGGGCGTTTAAAAATCCCAATGAGTGGTGAGCAATTTGCACAAAAAATATTAACAGTGCTTGCTCGTGAACCTTTAGTGAGTCTAGTACGTGATGAGCTAATTGAGACCATCGCTTGGTGTACTGGAGGTGGTCAAGGTTATATTGATTTGGCTGCTAGCCAGGGGATTGATGCCTATTTAACAGGCGAGGCTTCAGAGCAGACCATTCACAGTTCGCGTGAGCAAAAGATCGATTTTTTTGCCGCAGGCCATCACGCCACCGAACGCTATGGCATAAAAGCGCTCGGTGAGTTATTGGCTGAGCAACATGGTTTTGATGTAACCTTCATTGATATAGACAACCCAGTTTGAGTTGCCAGCTAATTCACTTTAAGTGAGTTAGACCTTAAAGCGCTTCTGGATCAATCCAGCGGCGCACACTTATCAAAAACATGCCTATTCTTTCATGCCAATCACGGGTCACCGCTAATAGCACATCAGCACTTGGAATATACTGTTTATGGGTAGGCCATTCGCTAAAGTCATGAAAGTCAGTGGCGGCTGGAATAACATCAACGCCTTGGCTATTAAATAGATCTTTTGCTCGTGCCATGTGACTTGCCGAAGTTACCAGTGCAACTTTAAAATCAACTAGAGCAGGTGCTAAAAGCCGTGCTTCATCGGCGGTATCCATAGCCGTAGGATTTTGTTTAATACGCTGCGCATCAATACCTAAACTTATCGCGGTTTGTTGCATCAAACTACTGTTGGTCACTTTATTGTAACCGCCACCTGAAACAATAAGTTGAGCTTGTGGGTACACATATGCTAAGCGCATACCTTCGATTAGGCGGCTTTTAGCACAATTACCAAGTTGGCTATTGGCGTTAAGTTTTGGGTTAGGATTTATATCACAACCAAGTACCACTATTTTATCGAGTATCGGCTGTTTATTTGTATCAAAAACATACTTTAACTGTGAATTTGGAGCAATTATTTTTTGACCAATAAAAGGGGTACTGATCAGCAATAAACTGGTAATTGCGATTAAACCAATAAATATGCTGACTTTCTTGGTACGCAGTGCGATTAATAAGCAAACAAAGCACAGTAGAGCAAACAGAGGCAATGGCATTAGCATTGCACCGAGGATTTTTTTCAGTTCAAACATCACAGTAGCACACATAAAGGGGTTTTCTGTATGCTACTGGGTTAAACCTATTTTATCGACCGTTATTTAACTTACAGGTATTTAAAAAGTGGCGATACACTGGGTTATCTTTCATATTCTTTTTCATGGCTAAATACATTGGACGGGTTAATCCCAGCGCGCCTAATGGAATCGACTTAATGAGTCCTTGGCTTTCATATGGTGTTACTAACCAATCCGGTAATGCTGCAACCCCCATTCCGGCACTGACAAGCTGAAAAATGAGCAAGCCCTGATCTACGGTTTTCAAGGTGCCATCAAAACGTGCATTTTGAATAAAATGTTTGAAGATATCCTGACGCTCTCGTGGAATAGGGTATGAAATAATCGTCTCGTTTTTCAAATCAAGCGCCGTTACATAGGCTTTTTTCGCTAGTTCATGATCTGGGGCAACAATTAATTTAAGCTTAAAATCAAATAAATGTGCGTATTCAAGTTTATCTGGTTCACGAATGTCTGAAGTGAGTACTAAATCTAATTCATCACTGAGCAGCTCAGGAATAGCGTCATAACTAAAGCCGCGCTCATAATCAACTTTGATATCAGGCCAAAAGTTATTGAATTCTTTAATTGTTGGTAATAACCAATGAAAACAAGCATGGCATTCAACACTGAGTCGTAATTGTGAAATTGGTTGATTAAGACTTTCTTTTAAACGGCATTTGGTTGCTTCAACACGCGGGAGTACTTCGCTGGCAAGTTCAAGTAATAGCATACCTTGTGGGGTAAAGCGCACCGGTTGAGTTTTACGTTCAAATAGTTGGCAATCAAGCTTGTTTTCTAAATCTTTGATTTGATGAGATAAAGCGGATTGAGTCAAAAATAATTCGCGCGCAGTATTTACCAAAGAACCGGTTTCTTTCAAGGTTGCGATGGTCTTTAAGTGTTTTACATCAATCATCTTTAATAATTCTCATGGTAAAGGTGAGTTTAACTCAGATTACATCCATAATACGCCTTAAATTAAGATGCTTCAACGTCTAGATGGCTATAAATCACGTTTTTTTACGTGAAATTTACAAATCTACTATAGCACCATATTTGACAGCGATGTCATTGTGTTTTTTGAGTTTGCAAAAAATCATTTCCATGAATTTACCTCAAGTTGAAACTGAGGAAGCATCAATTGTTTGATGTCAGGTATAGGTTTATGGTTTAGCTATCTAAACAGCTGGAAGGGAATTTCAACATGGCACAATTACATAACTTAGGTTTTCCTCGCATAGGTAGAAAGCGTGAACTAAAATTTGCAGTAGAATCATACTGGGCTGGTAAAATCAGCCAAGAGCAGTTGCTTGATCAAGGTAAGACGATCCGGGCAGAAAATTGGGCTCTTCAAGCAGATGCTGGGATTGATTTATTACCGGTAGGTGACTTTGCTTGGTATGACCATGTGTTATCTACCTCTTTATTGATTGGCGCAGTGCCCAAGCGTCATCAAAAAGCGGATGGTAGCATTGATCTTGATACATTATTTCGTATTGGGCGTGGTCGTGCACCAAGCGGTTGTTCATGTGCAGCAAGCGAAATGACAAAGTGGTTTAATACTAATTATCATTACATAGTTCCAGAGCTAACTCATGATCAGCAGTTTCAACTAACTTGCACTGAGTTATTCGAGCAAGTTACTCAAGCACAAGCATTGGGGCACAATGCAAAAGTAGTATTGGTCGGCCCAGTCACTTATCTTTACTTAGCAAAATGTGCAGGTGAGGAGTTTGATAAACTTAGCTTACTTGAAAAACTATTAGCTGTTTATCAACACGTGTTCGCTAAATTAGCGCAGCAAGGGATTGAATGGGTACAGGTTGATGAGCCTATATTAGGTTTAGAGCTGACTGAAGATTATCAAGAGGCATTAAAAACAAGCTTTCGTGCACTTGCAGGTCAAGGCGTGAAGTTGTTACTTGCTAGTTATTTTGACTCAGTCACTGCCTACTTTGATGATATTGCAGGTTACCCTGTTGATGGCGTACATTTTGATTGTGTTGCAACAAATGTTGATGTTGCAAAACTAGATATATTATTAAGTACAGATCAAGTTTTATCATTAGGCGTAGTAAATGGCCGTAATATTTGGCGTACTGATTTAGAGGCTGTATTTAATAGCATAAAAGACATTGCGCTAAAGCGCGGTGATAATCTATGGCTTGCCCCATCTTGTTCTTTACTGCATACACCGGTTGATTTAGAGCAAGAAGAAAAGCTCGATGATGAACTTTGTTCATGGCTTGCATTTGCAAAACAAAAAGGCCAAGAGCTGTCATTATTAAAAGCCGCGCTTGAAAGCAATGATATCAGTGAGCTCGTTGCTTATTCAGCACCTATTAAAGCACGCTTAACCTCTACTCGTGTAAATAATACAGCTGTACAACAGCGTGTAACTGCACTCACCGCAAAAGACGGTAAGCGTAATCATGCATTTGCTCAACGTATTGAAAAACAACATGCAGCACTTAATTTACCGCTACTGCCGACCACCACGATAGGATCATTTCCACAAACTCAAGTAATTCGTCAAGCACGCCGTGATTATAAAGCCGGTGAATTATCTGCGGATGATTATCAAAGGCAAATTAAAGCAGAAATTCGCTACGCTGTTGAAGAGCAAGAGGCGCTTGATTTAGATGTGTTAGTGCACGGCGAAGCGGAGCGTAATGACATGGTTGAATACTTTGCTGAACTATTAGAAGGCTTTGCTTTTACCCAGTTTGGTTGGGTGCAAAGCTACGGCTCGCGATGCGTGAAACCACCTGTAATTTGGGGGGATATATCACGTGAAAAAGCGATGACGGTTCAGTGGACAAAATACGCACAGTCGCTGACGAGTAAGAAAATGAAAGGCATGCTAACAGGTCCTGTAACTATTCTGTTTTGGTCATTCATTCGTGATGATTTAGACAAACCCACCATCGCTAATCAAATTGCACTTGCGTTACGTGATGAAGTGGTCGATTTACAAAATGCCGGTATTGATATTATTCAAATTGATGAACCTGCATTTCGTGAAGGTATGCCGCTTAAATGTAGCCAATGGCAAGCATATTTAGAATGGGCAGCGTATGCATTTAGGGTCTCAGCAAGCGGTGTGAAAGATGAAACACAAATTCATACTCACATGTGTTACGCCGAATTTAACGGTATTATTGCCGCGATTGCAGATATGGATGCCGATGTGATCACCATTGAAACCTCACGTTCTAACATGGAACTACTTGAAGCATTTGAGAATTTTGATTATCCAAATGATATTGGTCCAGGTGTATATGATATTCACACTCCGAATGTACCGGATATTGCATGGATGAAAACGTTGATCCATAAAGCCGCACGAAAAATACCGGTTGCGCGTTTATGGGTAAACCCGGACTGTGGTTTGAAAACCCGTGGTTGGCAAGAAACGCGACAAGCTCTTGATAATATGGTTAAAGCAACCAAAGAGCTGCGTGAGGAGCTGCAGTAAAGAACATCTCCTACGATGTAAAGCCCTAACAAAACTTAGTTAGGGCTTTTTTTGTTGCTCTGATTTGAGTTCATCTTCATCGGTTGGTTTTTTAAAATCCATTTTTGCTGAGTGTTTGATCAGCAAAATATTACCGATAATGATTGCCAACACTAAGATGATGATGAGTATATGCCAAATTTGCATGGTGATCTCTAACGAGTCATTTATAAGTACTTAGTGTAGCAAAGATTTCTAGGGTTAAAAACGTCTAGAAAACGACAGCGAAATAAAATCAAGACCTGGGTTTGGTCTTTTAAACCCTGCATTTGAATAGTGTAAATAACGCACCGCAGCTTTGGTTTTTCCAAAATCAGCAACAAAGCCTAGTCGGTCTTCAAACTGGTAGTGGGTACTCACATTTTTGCCGGCGAAGTGAGTGTCATTGACTAATGAAACCCCTATGCCGGCTTCGAAATACAAAGGAATACCGCGCACTGAGCTGATCAGATGTTGAAATACCGGGGATATTGCAAGGACAACATTTGTCTGATGGCTATTATCTGCGCCGTATTCCCAAATATTAATACTTGATTCTAAGTAAATATGGGTATTTTCAATTAATGATTGTAGTGCCGGAGCATGGTATTGGTATGCCAGTTTTAAACCTTTAACATCACCTTCCCCCTGAATGTAATCAATGGCATAGCCATGAGGGGAAAGTGTATAGGGCGCGCCATAAGATAGTCTGCTGAACATGGAAATAGATAATAAAATCAATACAGTTAATGTTTTAAATAACATGGTAAAGCTCTTTAGATGAAAACGTTATTTACAAAATAAGGGCGTGGGGGAGGCTAATTCAAGTGGCATAAATTCACAGACTCTGTGTGTTATTACATGAGCTTAGCTAACAATATGAAATAAAAAGATTAAATCAATTGATGCCGTGTTGGCACTAATAAGGTGCTATTTTGAGGCTTTTTAATCTCTTATGAACAGCGTAAATTACGCTACAAGATTTACTTAGGACTTATCAACAATGACTTCACTTGGTCGTTATTTATTATTAATCGCGCTAGTTTTTAGTGCTTCCTTGTTTGCGCAAACACAACAGTCACCTAATCAGTTATTAACTCAGGTAGGCGATCAGCTGTTTAGTGAAATTGGCAAAATAAACAGCCAAGGCACAGCGAGCAAAAGTGACATGGCACACATTGTTGATCAGTATTTAATGCCTAATATAGATGTTAAATTTGTTTCCTATAAATTATTAGGTAAGCACATTAAAGGTATCGATCGCCAACAAGCGACTGCATTTATAAGTGCAGTGGAGCATTACTTAACCACTACCTATGCTAGTGCATTAATGAAATATACCGGGCAAGAAATAAAATTCGAAGAAAGTAACGATGCTGCAGAGAGCGAGTTTGCCACGGTTAAGACGCAAATTATTGCAGATAATGCGCCAACGATTGACTTACACTTTAAGCTTCGCCAAGGCAAAGATGGTAGCTGGAAAGTATATGATATTGTCGCTGAAGGTATTTCGTTACTCAGTGCAAAGCAAAAAGAAGTTATTCAACGAATTTCAGAAGTTGGCCTTGACCAAGTGACAGCTGAGCTTAACAGTAAGTAATCATTTCCAAGTAAGTCTCCAACCTAAAGCACCGTGCAGTGTTAACTGCATGGTGCTTTGTTATTTTCTTTTAAAATCACACGGTTTGGCTATAGCGTGTGGTTTTGGGTATGCTAGAATAAGCGCTTACATACCCACTGGTATCACTAATTTACTGGGGTACTTAAAATTATATTAAGCGCAGTGTCAGTTTGTAGTTGTTAAACTCTTTTACTGACCTTTGTACCGAGCAAGATAGACACTGGAGTTGTGTTTTTTTAATGGAAAATGTACTTATTTGGCCTAAAGAATACCCGTTATTAGTCAAAGGACTTATTGAGCAAAACGGTGCATTTATTTTAGACGCTTTAGAAGCATGGCCGGCTTGTCGCTCGACTGAAGAAGACAATGGCGTGTGTACCACTGTGCTACCGCCTATCTATTATTTAACCTGGTTAACTCCCCTTGAGCCATTTGAAGAGTGTTTTTTCCAACATATCTGTGAATATGATGAAGCCGCTCAACAGTATATTTCGGCAGCTAAAGATTACTATTTTGATAACGAGTATAGCCCAGAGAGTTTAGTGCTATTACTTTGCCAACGCCTTGAAAAATATGCAGCTGTAGCGTCACAAACAACGATAGAAACACCCGTTACGTTATTATCTCAGTTATTCTCAAAACGCTATTTTACAATCATCGAGTATGCGCTCAATGCGGGCAGTAAAATGAGTGCCGAAGATGCCTTGGCACTGTGGAAAGAAGTTGATTTTCGTGAACGTTTTAGCACCTTTATACCTGACTCAATCGATGACGTTAATGCGTTAAGTGAATTAGCGGCGAAAAAAGTTGCTGGCGGAAAGGATTATTTCACCTTATTAACCCAAGTATCACCAGATGTTGACTCAGTGGTGCTATTAGAACAAGCACTGTTGGCGCATTTGCGTTTTGACACAGCTAAACAAACGATGGCGATGCGTTTTATAGAGCAAGGTGCAACAGGCACGTTGGCGGATGAAAATGGTAAAACGGCCTTTATGTGGGCAGTTGAAAAAGGGTTTGTTAATTTAGTACAAACCTTATTAGATAAACAAGATAAAAAACAACGTGATGCCCTTGGTAACAGTGCTTTACATTATGCGGTACTAGCAAAAAATGAACCTTTGATGGTGCTATTATTGAAGTCTGGCTATGACTTTCGTGTTCGTAACTGTGATGGCTTAAGTTGTTATCGTTTAGCAGTGAGTGTTAAAGCCAGTCAGTTAGTGAAATGCTTAGAGCGTGATTTTGGTATTAAAGAATTATCGCCGGATGGACAATTTTCGCGGATCAAAAAAGTCCACGCCTTACATGCCATCGTGACTTTATTGTTGCCGCTACAGTTGTTTTTCTTTTTTGATGATTCGATTGCAATTAAAAGTGAACTGACGCTTTGCTTAACCATGTTGGCAATTGTCTGCTTCTTTTTTGCAATTAGTTTGAAGCGCTGCGCTTTATACCCTCATATTAAACACCCATGGGGGTTATTTGTACTGCGTTGTTGCTCATTGATCAGTTTAGTTGGGCAGCTAGGCTTAGCAAGTATTGTTGCATTGGCAACGTTAAGTGAAGTTGTTTAAGCTTCTTGCATGTACCGTAGACAAAAACGCGCTAATTAAGCGCGTTTTTTAGTTGTTATACCAATCGTGTTAAGTTACTGACCATTTAGCTCGCTAGAATGGTTAAATATTTAAGTCGTTTGGTATTAACTTTAGTCTTTTTTATTAAATTCATGAGCCGCTTTTTCTGTTGCTAACTCATCTTTTAGTTTTTGAATTTTTAGCCCCAGCTCTTGACCTCGGTGACGTGCATAATAAGTACAACCAATAAACATCATACTGGCGAACAGCAGCTCTAAAACGACCCATATTAGTTGTTCTTGTGCGACCCACAGTAGGGTAAAACCGTGAATAAAATAGAACATAACAATAAAGTTTGCCCACGCATACGTATAAGGTTTATCTTGAATGATGCCTTTTAGCGGCAGTAAAAGCGGCAGAATATACACAACAAAAATAAATCCATTGCTATGACCTTCTCTAGGCTCTAATAAAAACAACCAAAGTGGCATCAGCAGTAACAAGCCAATATAGCCAATTATTGCAATACGTTGAAAACGGATAGTGATAGCCTTTTTCGGTGTGAGTTGTGGGTTTAAATCGCTGTGCGATGTCATTGTAATTTTCTCGTGATTTTAACTAAGCGTTGGCCAACGCTTTGGCAAATTTTAATTTCGTCTTTACTTAATTGCGCGCTATTTTGTGCACCAGCAACATGGCTTGCACCATAGGGAGTGCCACCGGTTTGTGTGGCAAGTAATTCCGGTACTTCATAGGGCACACCCATTAACAGCATACCGTGGTGTAATAATGGCAGTGACAAATTAAGCAACGTTGCTTCATTGCCGCCATGCATGCTACTTGATGATGAGAATACACAGGCTGGTTTATCTATTAATTGCCCTTTTAACCATAAGTCGCTGGTGGTTTCCCAAAAAGCTTTGGCTTGTGAGGCCATCATACCAAAGCGAGTAGGGGTGCCAAATGCTAACCCATCACACTGGATTAAGTCATCTTTGCTGATCACAATATCGTGAGGTTCTCTAGCTACAAAGGTTCTTAGCAGTGCAGTACCGCCTTGGCATTCAATCGACTCTGCAATTTCATGTGCCATGGCTGCAACAGAGCCGTGACTTGAATGATACAACACAACAATAGTGACGCTCATTAAAGTACGCTTAGTACGTTTTCTGGTGAGCGACCCAGTGCGGCTTTATTGTTATTTACCACAATAGGGCGCTCAATTAATTTTGGATTGCTAACCATGGCTGCAATGAGTACGTTTTCATCATGCTCATTTTTAAGGTCTAACTCTTTGTAAATATCTTCTTTAGTACGCATTAGTTCACGTACTGAAGAAAACCCTAGCTGTTTAACTAAGATGCTGATTTGCTCATGATTCAATGGTGTTTTTAAGTATTCGATTATCTCTGGCTGAATCGATTTTTGCTCAAGTAGGGCTAATGTTTCACGCGATTTTGAACAACGTGGATTATGAAAAATAGTAACAGACATAGTAACAATCCAATTAGATAAAGTAAGGCTATTTTAGGCCAAGCAGCACCAGACTTAAAGCCTTGCGAGCTCTTTTTGCATTTGGCGGTATTGCGTTAACAATGCTTTGAGACGTTGTTGTTTAATTAGCTCTTGTGGTTCTACAAAATTGAGTGCTTTTTGTACTTCGTCAGCGGCTTTTAAGTAGGCGCCGTATTGTGCAAGAACGTCGGCATTTGCTTCATGATAAGCGGCTAAGTTATCTTGCTTTTTATAGGCATCTGCAAGAAGTTGCATGCCTAAATTATGTTCAGGCTTTTCGAGTAAAAATGATTTTAATATTTGCACTGCAACATCGTATTGCTCAGCTTCAAGTGCAGCATTGGCATAGTTTAAGGTAATAACTTGATTGTTAGGACGGTTTTCATGCAACGCGGCTAAAAACTTTACTGCTTCGGCGGCTTTATTCTGAGCTATCAATAGATCAGTATGCGTATCAATATAGAATAAATTTTTAGGATCAGACTTTAAAAGTTCGTCTAAAATAGGCGCCGCTTCATCGAGCTTTTTTTGATCCAATAAACTAATACCCAAGCCATAATTAAGCGCTGTTTTATTATAAAAACTGTTTTCACGTATGAGCTTTCTAAAGAAGTTTTCAGCCGCTTCTGGTGTTTGGTGGTAGCGAGCAATCACGCGGCTTTTGGCAAGGTTAAATTCTAAGCTATCCGGAAGTTGACGTTTTTCAAATTGCTGTGCACGTAAGCGCACATCAGACACGCGGCTCTCAGGTAATGGGTGAGTCAGCAAAAAGGCTGGTGGTTTGTATTTATAACGAATTTGCGCAGCAAGTTTAGTTAAGAATTCACTGGATGCGTAAGGATCAAATCCTGCATTATTGAGTGTTTGCATACCAATGCGGTCGGCTTCTTGCTCAGCTGAGCGGCTATGAGTGAGTTGACTAAATGCGCTTTGTGTTTGACTGGCTGAGATAATCGCGATACCGGCATCAGGAGACACAACGGTTGCTAAAATACCGGCAATCATACCGGCGATAGTGAGTGCGCTGTTATCTTGTTGTTGTTGCATGCGACGTGCAAGGTGGCGCTGGGTAACGTGGGCAATTTCGTGACCAAGTACTGAGGCAAACTGACTTTCGTTATCGGATTGCGCAATTAAACCGGTGTGCACCCCAACATGGCCACCATAAAAAGCAAATGCGTTGATTTCCGGATTGTTGATCCAAAAAAATGAAAACGGAAAGCGTACATCATTGGCATTGGCAACTAGCTTACGGCCAATTGTGGTTAAATATTCATCAAGCACAGGATCATTAACAACCGGTGATGAGCCACGAATTTGCATCATCATCACCTTTCCGATAGCTTGTTCTTTTTCAAGCGGCAAAGCTTGTAATGCTGAAGTACCAAGATCTGGCAATGTAAAATTGGTTTGTGCCTTTAATGGCTCACTTACCAGCACACTAAATGTTAAAAGTGTACTGAATAATGTAATAAAGGCTGATTTAAGCTGCATTTTATTCCTTGTTATGGTTTTCACCTAGCATGAGTTTAGCAATGTCGATTTCGTCACTGCATGCTCTGCTATCTCGTTCGCACAATTGATACAATTCTTTGATTGTGACCCCATCTAGCTTTACAACGTTCAATTCTCGCTGTAAAAAACTAATGATTTTATGTACTACCTTGTGTGCATGGAGAATAAGCGCCTTATCTGCTTTGTCACCACGTTCAAAGTAAAAACCAATAAACTTATGTAATTGGTTAATCCGGATCAAACTTTTCATTGACACTGGATCCCACTCGTTAAACTCCATAAAGCGGTTATCTTTAACGTATTTATCTATTGTAACGTCTTTTGCGTAGGGTTGTGCCCATAATTCAAAGCCTCGGTCGGTGAACACTTGATGCAACGCAATTCTTGGCTTATTTTCACAGTGGATCTCCCCAAGAGTGTCTTCATGACCTCCTAGTAAATCGAGATTCCAATTGCGCCTATCAATTATTTTTTTCACGGCATTATCAAAACCGTGTTCTAATATCCCCTCCGACTCGCTCACTGAAGAGGCGACAAGGTGATAGAAGGGTGGGAGTTCACCCCAATTTATTTGTTTTTTATACCAGTTAATTTCTTTAAGAGTTGGATTACTGGGTAGTTGCGCTTTATTATGCGTGCCAGACATTAACTTATCCTTACTACAAACTATGCTACAAGGATAAACTATTGCGATGCGTGTTTTAAGAAAAAGTTACATTTGTTATTAATAGTACTGATAAAGACCGTATTATTCATTTTTATAGGGTAGATAATTGGTTATGCTAGAGCAAGACTTGCGCGGATTTAAATGCCCGCAGCAATTTATCCAGTTTAAGTTGGCTTTGCGCCAAGCTTTAGCTGCGGCGCAATCGATAAGATTTACACTTTTGGCAGACCAATCTACCAAAGATATGGAGCGCTTTTTGCAAAAAAATCATTATCAGTACAAATTAGAGCAACAACGTGGATTGTTAATCGTGGAGCTAAATCGTGTTTGAATATGTAAAAATGTGGTACGAAAGGAAGTTTTCAGATCCGCATTCAGTGACCTTATTGTTTTTATTACTCGCTTTAATGGCGATGTTTTATTTCTTTGGTGCACTTATTGTACCTGTGCTGATTGCTTTAGTGATTGCTTATCTGCTTGATTGGCCGGTTGCGCATTTAGAGGGTTTTGGCTTACATCGCTTTACTGCCACTATTATAGTGATGTTGATTTTTTCAGGGTTGATGCTGACCTTAGTGATCGGCATGGGCCCAATACTGTGGCAGCAAGCTAGTAATTTAGTGCAAGAAAGCCCGCACATGATAGAGCAGGGAAAATCTTTTTTACTGCACTTGCCTGAGCAATACCCCAGTTTAATTAATGCAGAGCAAGTACAATCAGTGGTCAGCAGTGTTGAAGCCAAAGCAATTGAGTTTGGCCAAGTATTATTATCGGTCTCGTTGACATCATTAAAAGATGTAGTGGCGTGGTTGATCTATCTTATTTTAGTACCATTACTGGTATTCTTTATGCTCAAAGATAAGCTGGAGTTGATCAGAAGTGCAGAAAAACTCGTTCCAAAACAAAGACGCTTAATCTTGCAGGTATGGCACGAAATGAACCAACAGATCATGAATTATATTCGTGGTAAGGTGTTTGAAATTTTGATTGTAGGCTCAGTATCGTTTATCGCGTTCACTATTTTTGATTTACGTTATGCAGCGCTATTGGGCGTATTAGTGGGTTTATCAGTATTGATCCCTTTTGTGGGTGCGGCACTTGTTACCATACCGGTTGCGGCCGTGGCATTATTTCAATTTGGTTTAGAAACCCAGTTTTGGACCATACTGATCATCTACGGCATTATTCAAGCATTAGATGGTAATGTGCTGGTGCCGTTACTATTTTCTGAAGCGGTTGATCTGAACCCGGTATTTATTATTGTTGCGGTACTGTTTTTTGGTGGCTTATGGGGTTTTTGGGGCGTGTTTTTTGCAATTCCACTAGCGTCATTGGTAAAAGCCTTACTCAATGCTTGGTCAACGAAACAAGAAGAACAACTGATTGAGCATAGCTAACACGAACTTTGTTTAATTAGCTTTATACCTAAATCACCTGAAGATCACCTGAAGATTTAGGTATTTTGGGTATAGTATCAAATGGTATAGAAAACGCACTTGAGAGACTAATTGATTCTTACGCGACCCATTAATTTTATGTAGAATGGGTTATAAGATATATCTTTTAGTAATATGGTGCGTTTTTTAATGTCTGATTTAATATTACCTACTGACTCATCGTCACAAATTTACCTTGATGCAAACGCAACAACACCGGTGCTACCTTGTATTGCAGAGGTTGTTTCGCATACTATGCAAATCTGCTTTGGTAACCCTTCTTCTTCACACATTACCGGTATTCAAGCTAAACACTTATTAGAGCAAACACGTCAAAAAGCCCGTGATGTGATAGGTGCACAACAGGGGGATATTTTATTCACTTCTGGGGCTACCGAAGGAATTCAAACAGCTGTCGTGTCTACGCTCATAGCAGCTAAAGAGCATGCTAAACCAAACCCAGTATTACTGTATGGCGCGACTGAACATAAAGCAGTACCTAATACATTAATACATTGGAATGCCGTATTGGGTATAAACGCAACCGTGCTTGCGATCCCGGTATCGAGTGATGGCCTTTTAGATTTAGATTTTATTGCTCAACACGCTGGTGATGCACTGATGATTTGTACCATGGCAGTTAACAATGAAACCGGTGTTTATCAAGATTTAAAAGCGATTGAAAAGGTAATACGAGCACATAACACGGAAGTTGCGTGGATGGTGGATTGCGTACAAGCGCTAGGGAAAACCGCATTAGCCCTTAGTGATACAACGATTGACTACGCGCCATTTTCAGGCCATAAACTTTACGCACCGAAAGGTATAGGCGTGTTGTATATTCGTCAAGGCAGTGCCTATACGCCATTTATTGCCGGTGGTGGTCAAGAAAGTGGCATGCGCTCCGGTACTGAAAACCTGCCAGGCATCGCAGGTCTTAACAAACTGTTTTGTTTATTGCTGGATAAAACAAACGATACGTTTAAATCAATCGATGTGTTAAACGGCTATCGTGAACAATTACATCAGGCTTTAGTGGATACCTTTGGTAATATAACCTTTAATCATACTTTTGCATTGTCAGTACCAACAACGTTAAATTTTGCTGTTGATGAACTCAGTAGTAAAGAAGTGATGGATTTGTTCGATGCGGCAGGTATTCGTATCAGTGGTGGCTCAGCCTGTAGCTCTGGCGCAAATCGTAGTTTTGTGTTAGATGCCATGGGCGTGAGTGATTGGCGTAGTGAAAATGCAATACGTTTATCATTTGGACCGGCGACAACACAGGCTGAAATAACCACTGCCTGTGCGCGTATTCGTTCACTTAAACCAATATTACAAGCTAATTGTTTGGTGGTTTCAGATTCGTCATCACCACAGCAAGAAGCGTGTGCATTAGGGTTAACACAATTTAGACATCAAGGTGCGTGTTGTTGGTTGTATGTCAGTCAAGATAAACAAGCAGTGATCATTGACCCAATTATTGAGCTTATCCCGCGGCTTGAAAAAATAGTACACACACAAAATTTAGCGGTAGCAGCCATTTTAGACACACATGCCCATCAAGAGCGATGCTGTGCGACTACATTGTTGGCTCAGGCCTTAAAATTCAGTTTGCATGACGAGCATGAATTAGGGTGGCCAGTGCAGCAAACGAGTATTGCATTACCTGAATGCACCATTGAGCGTTTAGCAACACCCGGGCACAGCCAAGATAGTGTTAGTTATTTATTGCGGTGTAACAACTCTCAACAAGTGCTATTTTGCTTTTGCGGTGATTTGCTGCTGCCTGCTGGGCTTGGTAATACTGCAATTGACGGTGGGGATGCGTTAGCTATGGCACACTCATTACGTCAACTATCAACATGCTTAGCAGAGTCGACAGTTATTTGTTCTGGTCATGACTACCAGCAATGTTTTGCTATTAATTGGCAAGTTCAACAGCAGCAAACGCCGTTATTGCATGCATTATTGAACAATGAACTAAGTGATACTGAATTTGCTAACAACAAGCAGCGCAGCGATGAAGACAATTTATGTAAATTTGCAACTTTGTGTGGTTATGCTGACAGTTTAAAATACAGTAGAGCTTACGAACTGAACGCCGTGCAAGCAAAAGATATGTTAACTGCAAGCGATGTCTATTTAATTGATACCCGTGAACCATATGAACATGGGGCAAACAATATTCCTCAGTTATTTGCAGTTAGCCCTGCGCGAGTGATGAATATTCCGCTAAGTAGAATGGCAAATGCATTAGTGGACAGGCAATTGAACCCACAGGGTAAATATATTTTACTTTGTCGCAGTGGTAATCGTTCAAAACAAGCGGCAACTAACTTATCTCAGCTTGGCTTTACTGACGTGTATAATCTCAGCGGTGGAATGGCACTGTTATAATAACAGGGCAGAAGACTGGCAATTGACTGATAATAAATAAGGCGCTTTTAGCGCCTTATTTATTATCAGTCAAGGCTGTAGCTACTGTTTAGGCCCTGAACTTTCACGGATCACAATTGATGGTGTAAATGATGTGATGATGTCTTTATCTTGGTTACGAGCACCGCGAGTTTTGGTAAATAATAACCGTGCTGCATGTTGAGAGATAACATCGTTTGCTTGATGAGCGGTAGTTAACTTTGGCCATGTCTGACGAGAGAAAGGAGAATCCTCAAAGCCAGTAATAGATAACTGTTCAGGAATAGCAATACCCATTAAGCGTGATGCAAATAGGGCGCCAGCGGCCATTTCATCGTTGCCACCTAATATAGCGGTTATAGCCAAGGTGTTATTCTCGGCTAACAAGTGCTTTGCACCTTCAACACCCGACTCAAACGAATATTTACCATCGTAAATAAAGCGTTTATCAAATTCTTTATGATTATCTGCCAGCGCTGCTTTATAACCTTCAAGGCGTTCAGACGTCGATTTATGTTCTTTATCGCCACAGATAAAGCCAATATTTTCATGTCCATGAGTTAAAAGGTGAGTGGTGATCTCATACGCGGCTTTATAATCGTTAACATAAATACAGGTGTCTTGATCATCATCTGATGGTCGCCCAGATAACACCCTAACGTAATGAATATTTAACTCATCGAGTAAATTGGTGATGCTACTTTGCTCTGATAATGGCGGTGTAAGCACAAGCCCAGCTAAGCGAGAGCGCTTTATCATGGTGATAAATTCATCTTTCATGTTTGCATCTGTATAAGTGCATGGATGGATCACCAATTCATAGCCTTCGTCTTTACAGCGAGAAAGCACACCATTTTGCATATCAATCACATAATACGCATTAGGATTGTCATAAACTAAGCCTACCGTAAATGATGACGTGCCAGCTAGGTTTCGTGCTGCAAGATTTGGCTGATAGTTCAGCTCTTTTACAGCATCCATGACTGTATCGTAAGTTTTTTTACGAACAGATGGTTCTTTATTTATTACCCGTGAAACCGTTTTCATCGAAACCCCGGCGAGCCTCGCTACATCATTTATAGTTACTTTCATAGAGTTACTTTTAGGTTATTGTTTTAGTGTTGATATGTTCCTGATAAGAATACACCTAAGTAGACTTAACAAACGTGTTATTCATTATTTCTTCATCAAGACCAGTTAGTGTATCTAATGTTCAGTAAAATTAGCAGTAAAATAATTGAGATAATTTTTATGATACCGGTGTCAAATGAGTAAAAGTACGTTATTATCTCGATTGTAAAATATAAAATTAGCTTGTTGATAGCGTTGTCATTCTAACTTATCGTTAAATTTATTTGTAAGTTAATACGCTATTAGTACACTTTTTTAATCTAAAGATAGTTATAAATCAGTTTGTTGCGAGTTTAAGGGGATGTTAAAAATGAGTTGTCGTTCACAGTTAGCTAGTTGGCAAGCATTACAAGTAAGTGCAAATAAGATGAAGGAAGTTCATCTTAAAGATTTATTTGCCAATAACAGCACGCGATTCGAGCAATTTTCGACTCAGATCCCAGGTGTTTTATTTGATTATTCAAAACAATTGATTGATAACAGTGTGATGACACAGTTACTGTCTTTAGCACAAGAGTGCGATATCGCTAACTGGCGAGATAAAATGTTCAGCGGTGAAAAAATTAATATCACCGAAGATAGAGCCGTGCTTCATACTGCACTTCGTAACCGTAGTGCATCATCATTAGTTGTAGATGGCGAGAATGTAAGTTCGGTGGTTAACGCTGAGTTACAAAAAATTAAGTTGTTCGTTGAAAAAGTACGTAGCGGGCAATGGTTAGGTTATACCGGTAAAGCCGTGAAAGATGTTGTGAGCATTGGTGTTGGTGGTTCAAACTTAGGCCCACAAATGGCCACGGAAGCACTGAAAAGCTATGCAGATGACTCATTAAAAGTACATTACGTTTCAAATGTTGATGGCGTACAAATTGCGTCAGTATTGAAAGACATCGATCCTGAAACAACTTTGTTTGTGATTTCGTCAAAAACCTTTACTACATCTGAAACCATGACCAATGCAAAAACCGCCGTTGCATGGTTTTTAGAGTCAGCCGATGACAAGCAAGCCATTGCTAAGCACTTTGTAGCAGTGAGCACTAATTTAGAAAAAACGGCAGCGTTTGGTATTGCTGATGAAAACGTATTCACAATGTGGGATTGGGTAGGTGGTCGCTTTTCATTATGGAGTGCGATAGGCTTACCAATTGCATTGTATTTAGGTTTTGATGCATTTGAAGCGATTCTTGAAGGCGCTTTTGAAGTTGATGAACACTTTAAAACGGCCGAATTTGCAGAAAATGTACCATTGTTAATGGCTTTGTTGAGCTTATGGAATACCAGCTTTTTAGGTTTCGACTCACAGGTTATTTTACCTTACGATCAAGCATTACACATGTTGCCAGCTTATTTGCAGCAAGGTGAAATGGAAAGTAATGGTAAGCACGTTAATTTTGCGGGTAATACCGTACCGTATACTACAGTGCCAATTATTTGGGGTATGACCGGCATTAATGGTCAACATGCTTTTTATCAGTGTTTGCACCAAGGCAATGTGATTGTACCGGCTGATTTTATTGCCTCTATTAAACCTCAGGTTAATATTGGTCAGCATCACGACATTTTATTATCGAACTTTTTTGCACAAACAGAAGCGATGATGATGGGGGTTGATGCCGAGCAAGTTCGCGCTGATTTAACCGCAAAAGGCAAATCAGAGGCTGAAATAGCCGCGCTAATTGATCATAAAATCCACCGTGGTAACCGTCCTACAACATCAATGCTGTTAGATACGGTTGATGCAAAAACGGTGGGGCGATTAATTGCCTTATATGAGCATAAAATTTTCTGCCAAGGCATCATTTTAGAGATCTGTTCTTTCGATCAATGGGGTGTTGAACTTGGTAAAGGCTTAGCCTCAAAAATTGAAGCTGAGTTACTGGATGATAATATAAACCATCCACATGATAGTTCGACAAATGGCTTAATGAGCTATTATAAACAACGTCGAGCGCAGTAAAAAATTCGCACAGCACAATCAATTGTACTGTGTAACCAAATACCTTTGAACGGGTAGCGCTGGAGTTCTTAGGGCCTGTATATTTGTGAGAGGATATACAGAGCCCCTAAGACTCATTTAATTACCAGTTTGAAATGAATACAGCTGAATCAATATTCAGCGATAAAAACAAGCGAATTCAACAGGCTTTTTCTCGAGTACGATGCCAAAAAGCTGACATCAACTAAACAACAAGAATGTATGCCCGCACTATCAATAGTGGATAGTTGACAACTGGGCATAGCAAACGTAGAGAGTAAATTATGTTAAATCCTTTTGATATTGTAATTTTTGGGGGCGGTGGTGATCTTGCATTACGCAAATTATTACCTGCAATGTATCGCGCATATCAAGAAGGCAACCTTCCACAAGGTTCGCGTATTTTACCGACGGTTCGTGAAGAAAGTAAACGTGCGGAATACATAGAAACAGCTCATCAAGCGCTAAAAGAATTTTTAGGTAAAGGTGAGTTTAATGCCAAAGATTGGAAAGCTTTTTCAGCGTGTTTGGTGCCAGTAGTCACGAATGTAACCGAAGCAGACGATGATTGGGATAAACTAAAAACAATACTAGATGAGCACGATGCAGACAAATCTCGGGTGTTCTATTTATCACTTCCACCTGCGGTATATGGTAGCTGCTGTGAAATACTGTCTAGCAAAGGTCTGATCACTGCTACATCACGTGTCGTTGTTGAAAAACCAATTGGTTATTGCGGTAATTCAGCAGAAGAGATCAATGCAAAAATTGCTGAATACTTTAGCGAAGAGCAAATCTTCCGTATTGATCATTACTTAGGTAAAGAAACGGTACAAAACTTAATGGCACTGCGTTTTTCAAATTCATTATTTGAAAATATGTGGGATGCTAAATCAATCGATAATATTCAAATCAGCTTATCTGAAACTGTTGGCCTTGAAAGCCGTGCTGGTTTTTATGATAAAGCCGGTGCTTTACGTGACATGGTGCAAAACCATTTATTACAATTGTTATGTTTAGTCGCGATGGAATCACCAAATAAACTTAATGCAAACAGCATCCGCACCGAAAAGCTGAAAGTATTAGAATCATTGCGCCCACTTGTTGCAACGGATGTAGATGACAACATCATTCGTGGTCAATATGTACCCGGTGATTTGGATGGCAAAATTGTCCCTGGTTACTTAGAAGAGTTAAATGAAGGTTCAAGTAAAACAGAAACATTTGTTGCTATTCGTGCTCATATTGATAACTGGCGTTGGGCGGGCGTGCCATTTTACCTTCGTACAGGTAAACGTATGGCAAAACGTTGTGCCGAAATTGTCGTTGAATACAAAAAAGTATCACACAATGTTTACGGTGATAATGTTGGCAATATTGAACCAAACCGTTTGGTTATACGCCTTCAGCCTGAAGAGACAATTCAATTAACCTTGATGTCAAAGCGTCTTGATAATTTAGAGATGCAATTAGAGCCGGTAACCATGAACATTGAGCTATCGCAAGCTTATAGCAATGGTTTCCATTCAGATGCGTACAAGCGCTTGATGTTAGATGCAGCTGCAAATAATCCATCCCTGTTTATTCATCGTGATGAAGTACGTCAAGCTTGGAAATGGATTGACCCAATTATCGAGCGCTGGCAAGAAAAAGGTAAGCCTGCTTTATACCGTGCTGGTAGCTGGGGGCCTGATGATGCTGATGAACTATTAGCTGAAAATAACCATGTTTGGTTTAACACTGGCGATAAGGCATAACAATGGCAACCATCGTAGAGAAATTTTTTGATTCAAAAGATGCATTAACCGCTGAGTTATCTACAACACTTGAACAAAGTTTAGTCAACGGTATTGAAGCTGATGGCCGTGCCGTACTGATGGTATCAGGTGGTTCATCACCTGCACCCGCTTATAAGCACTTATCTAATCTAGCATTAGATTGGGCAAAGATAGATGTTGCTATGGTTGATGAACGTTGGGTTGATGCAGCACATGAAAAAAGTAATGAAGCGTTTATTAAGAGCACGTTATTACAAAATCATGGGGCGGCAGCTAACTTCATTACTATGAAAAACAATGCCGAGACTGCCCAACAGGGTAGTGCAGAATGTGAAGCTGCGTACCAACAACTGAAACGTCCATTTGATGTAACTATATTAGGCATGGGACCGGATGGTCATACCGCTTCATTATTTCCACATGCGGGCGGTTTACAGCAAGGGCTTGAAACATCACAATTGGTATGTGCAATTAATGCTATAGAAAGTGAAGTAACAGGGAATATTACCGAACGTATGACGTTAACTTTAGCAGCGATTGCGCAGTCTAAAGTGGTTAAGTTACTGATCAGTGGAGAAGAAAAGCTTGCTGTATATAAAGCAGCAAAAGCCGGTGGAGATGAAAACGACATGCCACTACGTGCAGTTTTAAATCACCCAACAATAAATATTGAAGTTTATTGGGCTCCGTAACGACCCCAATCGACCCAAACTTTAAAATGCAGGCTATAAAGCCTGCATTTTTGTTTCTCTTCTAAATTTATCTGTATCGCACTTGCAAGATCTTTATTATTTTCGCTTATTTATTTTTATCGAAAACAACAGTTATACAATCGTGTTAAGTTACTGACCATTTATAGCTTCGCTAGAATGGTTAAATATTTAAGTTGATTGGTATTATATAACGCCCGGCAATTATTAAGTTTGGAGCGTAATGTGATCTATCTGCCAGTGACTTATCTTCACTAAATAACAAGCCTCACAAATAGTGTGAGTTAACTAGTTGTTTGTTGAAATGTGGCTACTTATGCCTACTTTATTAAAAACATGAGTATCTTAGTGGTTTAAAAAACTTCACTAACTACATTAAAAATTATCCATATAGAACAATTATATGAGTAATTTTCACGGTTCCTATAGCTCTCTAAAATTTTCAATGAAAAGGGTAGGCTATTGGGGGGAAATAAAGGTAGACATTAATAGCGTAACTCTTTAAAATACAAAAATGACAACGCTGTCATTGGTGTTGATAACTATTAATAAATTCCCCTAGATAAATTATTTGCCCTAATTTATCTACAATATTAATGTGAAAAGGTGTGTTTTTTTCATCCAGCTAAAGTTATATTCTTATCAGCAAATAAGCGAAATATCATTTCTTTATAGTTAAAGTGGAACGTTTTTTTTACACAAAGACTTATCTAAAATCATAAAATTACCTAAAACAGTGCATTTGGTTTTCTGTTTTTGAACTTAACCATGCTATATTCCCGCCGTAAAACTGTAACAATTTATAAACTCTATTTTTTTAATCTATTAATATTCAATTGGTTAGTATTTTTATAGCTATTTTTTTGCACAAAACGGCTAAAAAGATGTAGCACAAATGTAATTTAGAGTGTATGGTTTGTTACTGGATGACAACGCTGTCATCATCACTGGGCAGAAGTGATAAATAAAACCAACAAAATGATTCAAGGGGAATCCTGTGTTAGCTAAAAATTTTAAAAAAAGCTTATTAGCAGTAAATATCGGTCTTGTAATGAGTGCCGGATTCACTGGTGCTGTTTATGCAGCTGACGAAGTAAAAGTTCAAGAAGACGTAGAAGTCATTGAAGTACGTGGTATTCGTCGCTCTTTAGAGGCATCAATCAATACTAAACGGTTTGCTGATGGCGTTGTAGATGCTGTATCAGCAGAGGATATTGGCAAGTTTCCAGATAGTGATGTAGGTGAAGCTTTAGGTCGTATTCCTGGTGTTGCAGTTAATCGCCAGTTTGGTCAAGGGCAGCAAGTTTCTATCCGTGGCGCATCTAATCAACTAACGTTGACTACATTAAATGGTCAAAATGTTGCTTCTACAGGTTGGTATGACCAACAAGCAATTGACCGTAGCTTTAATTACACACTTTTACCACCACAGATGATTTCTGAAATTAAAGTATATAAATCTTCTCAAGCAGATTTACTTGAAGGTGGTGTTGGTGGTTCGGTTGATGTTATTACTCGTAAACCACTGGATCTAGATTCTGGCACTGCATTTATTTCAGCTGAGGGCACATATTCAACGGCTTCTAGCGAAACAGATCCTGCAATTTCAGGCCTTTACAGCTGGAAGAATGATGAAGAAACATTTGGTGTTCTTGCCGCTGTTGCATGGGAAGATACAACATATGTGCGCCGTGGTAATGAAGCATCTTACGCATGGGCAGGTGCAGAGTCTGCTAACTATTTTGAGCAAAATCGTGAGCGTACTGCAGTAGATTTTACAGCTCAATATTCACCTACAGATAATATGAGCTTCGCTCTACATTATATGAATTTAGACTTAAGTGCAGATAATAATAACAACAGTCTTTTTGTCTTCTCTAATACTGATAGTTGCTCACAATTTAACGATGCCGGTGCATGTTTAGTCCGTGAAACAAATGCAGCTAATCCAGCTGGACAAACGTTCTTGCAAACATTCGCTCGTTTTGCATCAATGAATTCAGAAACAATCGATTTATCGTTTGATTACGTTAGCGATAATTTTAAACTTGAAACACAAATAGGCACAACTAAAGCTGAAGGTGGTACTGATTTAACTCTTAATCATGCTGCTTTTATCGGCTCTCCAGAAGATGTTTACGGTACAATTGATGCAACTGGTGAATATACAGATATTGATATTGCTGTGAATGGTTGGAATGAAAATGACATTGATACAGTATGGGCGGATAGAGGTCTTCAAGAGTGGGCAACACAAATTGCGCCAAATGAGGATAAAGAGACATACTTTCAAACTGATTTAACTTTGATGCTGGATAGTGATTTCATTACCAGCGTTAAAACAGGTGTTCGTTGGTCTAACCATGAAGTAACAAGAGAATCTTTGCGAGCAGCACAAGGTGCACACGTTAGCGTTGATCCTTTGCAATACTGGAGTGGTACAGATATTGCTGGTATGCAAGATTTAACAATTCCACTACCAAATATTAACGCGATGAAAGCGAATGGCTTAGCGGCTGTTCAAAACTGGTATGAAGACCGTTCTGGCTTTGGTACTGTTGAAGAGGAAAACCTTTCAGTATATGTAATGGCAAATTTTTCCGGTGAAGCCTATCGCGGTAACTTTGGTGTGCGCTATGTATCAACATATGCGGAGTCAGATTTTTATGCACCAGATCCAACTTTTGTTGACCCAAATGGGATTGCGCAAAATAACGGCCTAAGCTCAACAATCGACACAGACCAAGGTCATTATAGTGAACTTTTACCAAGTTTTAACTTAGCATATGATATAAATCAAGATACTATTTTACGTTTCTCTATTGCGCAAGTTATCTCTCGTCCAAACTATTCAGATATGTTTGCATCGCAATCGTTAGCAGGTTATGGCGATACACAGTTAGGTAATCAGTCGGTTACAAAAGGAAGCCCTTCACTTAGCCCGTTTAAGGCAACTCAGGCTGATATTGGTTTTGAATATTACTATGGTGACTCTAACTTAGTTGCAGTTACTGCTTTTTATAAAGATGTTAGTAACTTCACTACGTCTGAGACATTACGTAACCAAAAAATTGGCATTACAGACCCCGTTTGTAAATGTGATGATTGGACCGTGAACACACAAGTAGACGGTGATGGTGGCGAAATTGCAGGGGTTGAGTTCCAAATTCAACATGCGTTAGCAGGTGGCTTCGGAACCATGTTTAACTATACCTTCGCTGACAGTTCTGCCGATCCGGATAATTTCTCTGATGGCATTGATGTTTTCACTGATAGTTCAGAGCATACAGTTAACGCAGTCGGCTATTATGAGAATGATGACGTTTCTGTACGTCTAGCTTACAATTGGCGTTCAGAGTATATGATCCGTGAAACAGGCTTTTATGGAAACCGCTGGCACGATGATTTTGGTACACTTGATTTAACAGCAAGTTATAATTTAACTGAAAACTTCACATTGCGTTTTGCTGCTACAAACTTACTTGAAGAAGATAGCATTCAATACGCTGCAGCAGATGCAGATAACGAAGCAACTAAAATTTCACTTAAAGATGGCTATCCAGCTTGGTCTTACCAAGGTGAAGCTACTTATGCAATTGGTGTAGATTTCCGCTTCTAAATTAAGATTAAGATATATAATTAAGCCCCGTTTTCGGGGCTTTTTTGTGAGAATACTATGAATAAAAAAAACATAAGGGATATCGTCATTTTAGGTGGGGGGACAGCAGGTTGGCTTACTGCAAACCATATTGCATCTCACTATAAAGAAAGCATAGCAGCAGGTAACCTTTCAGTAAAATTAATTGACTCACCGGATGTAGCGACAATTGGTGTGGGTGAAGGTACAGTGCCAGTAATAAGAGAAACACTCAAAAGTTTTGGGATTTCAGAAACTCAACTATTAGTGCAATGCGATGCAACATTTAAACAAAGTATCAAGTTTGTCGATTGGACTTATAATCCCTCAGAAAAACCCAATAATTTCTACCATCATCTATTTGAATACCCACATTTAGGGAATGATTCAATAAATGCATTTTGGCTGCAGAATAAAGATATATGTCCTGATCATTATGCTTCCTGCGTATCAATACAGCATGACATATGTGAAGCAAATTTAGCCCCTAAAAATATTCAAATTCCAGAATATGGTGGTATTGTTAATTATGCATATCACTTAGATGCAAGTAAATTTACAGAGCTACTAAAAGAAAATGCGATTAATAATTTAGCTGTTAAACATACTCATGCCCATGTGTCTAACGTAAAGCTCTCATCTGATGGTTATATTTGTGAGTTAGAGCTGTTAAATGAGGGCGTGGTTAGTGGTGACTTATTTGTTGATTGTAGTGGCTTTGAAGGAAAGTTAATAAAGAAAACACTTAATGGCTCATTTGTAGATAAATCAGATGTTTTATTATGCGATACCGCACTTGCAATACAAGTTCCTTATGGAGAACACGAAAAAATTATTAAACCTTATACTGTCGCACATGCGAAAAAGGCTGGGTGGATTTGGGATATAGGTTTAACTACAAGAAGAGGGGTTGGTTTAGTTTATTCTAGTAATCATATAAATGAAGAAAGCGCTTATAAAGAACTAGCAAAGTACCTAGGTAAAGAGCCTGTTAATGCGCGCAAAATACCTATGCAAACTGGGTATCAAAAAGAGCCGTGGTTGAAGAATTGTGTTTCAATTGGCTTATCTCAAGGGTTTGTTGAACCGCTTGAGGCAACCGGGCTACTTGTTTTTGATATGACAGCAAAAATATTAGCAACGAAGCTACCAATTAATTTTAATGAGATGCAAAATATTGCCAAAGATTATAACCAGCAAGTAGGTGCAATTTGGGAAAATATTATTGATTTTATAAAACTACATTATTGCATTTCAAAACGTGATGATACGCAATTTTGGCTTGATAATCGTGATGAAGCAAATATTCCTGATGGCCTTTTACAAAAACTAAAGTATTGGCATACCCATATTCCTAGTCAGTTTGATTTTGAACGTACGACAGACCTTTTTAAGCTCGAGAATTACTTATACGTAATGTATGGTATGGATTTTGAGATTGATAGAAATGCAATCTCGCAGAGGTATCCAAGTTTAAGCTCAGCGACAGCTCATATCAGTAAAATACAACAGGCAAGTATATTAGCAATGAAGAGCTTACAGGGGCAAAGAGATTTACTCATTAAGATTAAACTGCATGGTTTAGGGAAAATATAAATCTAAGTAATATTATTATCAAACGAGATAAAGGAAGTAATTGTTAGGCGGCCTTTTGCTATTTCATTATTTAGTTTACATTGCGATGGAATAATCGCTGAGTGTAGTACATTACCTGGGTATATGAATAGTCTAGAAGGCTTAGCTTTACAATATGCTATTAGCTCATAATACTCATTATCTTTATCAATATAGCCATTTAACTTAGCTTGAAGAGCTTCTTCTTTTGCTGTTTGATTAAAGCTTTCCTCTGTTTCAAGATTAATTCTTTCAAGGTTTGTTTTTCTGTGTGAAAACAAACCTGTGCCACCAAACTCTTCACCACATAAGTAGTGCACTATAGCTAGTTGGTTGTTCTTGGTTCCATCATAATGAGGGATTTTTTGTAATTGCGATAATTCTTCACTGGGTGTTTGAGCAATCGCATAATTTGAATTTAAAGATTCAATTTTAGAACCTTCTAAATTAAAGTGATTGACTATTTTTGGTAATATACTTTCAATGAAGGTGAAATATTGAGGTGTTACTCTTGACCAAATTCCTGGATAATAATTTAGTGCTTTGATCCAGTCACCTTTATAAAAGCTTGCATTCTTTTTCCAGAGTTCACAGTCTTCATCAGGTAGGTCAATAATAGCATATGGATTGTTTCCTACTTTAGTCTTTTCAAGCCGGATATTCAAAAAGTAAAGCCTCGATTAATTGATGGAAACACACCATATTTAAGTTAAATATGATTCAGTTTGATTAGGCCACTAAAAGGCACTTTTCTTCGATTACAAATTACTACCCATAAGTTAAGAAAAACTTAATTCGGTATATGCATTAGTATTTGGATGCCGTCTAATTCTATATTTTTTTTCTTGTAGTTTAAAGTAACTTGTCTGACAGCTTCCTAAAGATAGCTACATTAAGCTTCTTATGTTTAAAATCATATGATAACTGCAAATTGCAACAAACATTTCACTTCCATTTTTGTAGCAAAACCTTTAGCCTTAGGGTACTAACAGCAAAAATATAAACTTATTAATAACGGAGCAGTAACATGGCGGAGCAACAAGTACAGCCTTTACACAATGAAAAGCATGCCAACACTAAAATTCAAAACGGCATCAATGTAGAATTTTTAAAAACTCAACACTTAGTGCCTGTCGTTGCACATGAGTTCGCGCGTGTAGCAAATGAGTTTCCAATGTCTTTCGTAAAAAATAACGAGACTGGTCAATTTCAAGCTGTAGCTATGTTTGGTTTAGAGCCTGGCGAAAACCTTTTTGTAAAAGACGGTAAGTGGACTGCAGCGTTTGCTCCTATGGCAACAACACGCTACCCACTGGGTCTAGTTAAACACCCACAAGAAGATCAATACGGTATTGTGATTGACGAAGCAAGCCCATTAGTGGGTGAAACTGAAGGAAATGCATTATTTGAAAACGGTGAAGAGACAGATTACTTAAAACGTCGTAAAGAAGCACTTGTATCATTTATTGAGTTTTCTCATGTAACTGAAGCATTCACAAAATATCTTGCTGATAAAGAGCTTTTAGTAGCGCAAACACTAACAGTTGATATTAAAGGCGAGAAAAAAGACATCAATGGTATTTACCTTATTGATGAGAAAAAGCTTAACGAGTTAAGTGACGAAGACTTTTTAGAGCTTCGTAAGCGTGGTTATTTAGCGCCTATTTTCTCTTTCTTAACGTCTACGCATCAAGTAGCACGTTTAGCTCGTTTGAAAGCGCAACAAGCGTAATTTAAACGAAATATTAAAAAGCGCCTTTGGGCGCTTTTTTTATGTTTTTTATCTGGTTAGGGTTGTAATTTAACGCCAATTTATTCACATTGGTTATACTTATTTCCAACACAAGCTACCTGTATGAACAAGTCACTTTTTAGCGCTTTAGTTAGTGCGTGCTGTATAACGTTTAGCCCATTAGCCATAAGCGCTAGTGCACCTTTGGCTATCGCTATTCACGGTGGGGCAGGCACGATTGAAAAAAGTCGTTTTACTCCAGAGCAAGAACAAGCTTATCGCTCTAAACTCAAAGAGGCGGTAGAAACTGGCTATAAAGTACTTGAGCAAGGTGGCGAAAGCCTAGATGCAGTAACCGCTGCAATCAATGTATTAGAAAACTCGCCATACTTTAATGCTGGTCGAGGTGCGGTATATACCTATGACGGCAGTCATGAATTAGATGCGTCAATTATGGATGGTCGTGACCGTCAAGCGGGCGCTGTTGCGGGTGTTAAACATATTGAAAATCCGATTAATTTAGCGCGTCTGGTGATGGAAGAATCGGTTCATGTGATGCTCAGTGGTCAAGGTGCTGAAGAGTTTGCCAAAGAGCAGGGCGTTCCATTGGTCGAAAATAACCTATTCGATACGGATAACCGTTATAAAGCGTTATTAAAAGCAAAAGAAAAACTAGATAAAGCCAAAGCTACCAGTAAAGATTATCAAGCTGCGCATCAGGCGTTACCCGTCAATTATAAAATGGGCACTGTGGGTGCTGTTGCACTTGATAAAAATGGTAACTTGGCGGCAGGTACTTCAACGGGCGGGATGACTGCAAAGCGTTTTGGTCGCATTGGTGATGCCCCTGTAATTGGTGCTGGTACATTTGCTGAAAATGCGTCATGTGCGGTATCTGCCACTGGCCACGGCGAGTATTTCATTCGTTATAATGTCGCGGCTGATATTTGCGCACGAGTTAAATATCAAAGTAAGACTATTACACAAGCGGGTGATGAAGTGATTAATAGTGTGCTAAAGCCGATTGGCGGTACTGGAGGAGTGATCATCGTTGATAGCAAAGGTAATATCAGCTTACCGTTTAATACCATTGGTATGTATCGGGCCAGCAAATCAAATACGCAAGCGACCTATGTGGCAATTTTTAAAGACGAATAATACGATTATGTAAATGTACTACAGCCAGTAAACTATGCTGGCTGTATGTTAGTATTGAGGCGTTTTTTTTCATAATCGCTTTTGATTATTTCAAGTGCTTTGAGCACATCATCAGCGGCAACGTCATGTTGTTCAAGCAGCATTATTAAGTCTACGGCTAATTTTACGTGTGTAGGTGCTTGGGTTAACTCTTTACTCATGTCCGCCCTTTTTTTTCGCTATTTGGCTGATTGCAACATCAATGGCAATATTTACTCGTTCCTCCATATGAGAGCGTTCAACGTGTGGTAAGTAAAACTCCATATCTACATCATAGCGAATGTATCGGGCAGGTAGTTGGTTTAGTACAGTACAGCAAAAATCAGCCATTACGTCTTCACTATATTGCTTTTCAAGTTGTCGTTTAATGATTTCTTCAATCATAATTTTTTCATAGTAATTGTGTATGTCGTCATGTAATCGCACTGTGTTATCTACCTTAGTAGTATTAAGCTGTTTTTAGTTTATACCAAGTGCGGGTATAAATCGACAATCGCTTGAAAAAGCAGCTTATGAACTTCAACTAACTTTTGTGTATCTCGCTGATAACCGCCACCGAGCGCGCACATTAAAGGAATTGAGTGCTGTTTGCAGGTTGCTAGAACCAGCGAATCGCGTTGATATACACCCTCTAAACTAACATCAAAATAGCCTAATTCGTCTTGGCTACAAATATCAGCTCCGGCGTTATATAAAATAATATCAGGCTGATGAAGACGGATACAAAAAGCCAAGGCATTAGCGACTGTTTTTAAATATTCATTATCGCTGCAGCCAGTGTTGAGTGAGAAATCATAATCAGAATGCTGCTTTAAACGTGGAAAGTTTTGCTGACAATGAATCGAACAGCTAATCACTCCATCAAGAGAGCCACAAATTTCGGCTGTGCCATCACCTTGGTGTACATCACAATCAAAAATCAGCACCGTTGATGCTTGCTCAGTGTTAATGAGGTGAGCGGCGGCAACCACGAGGTCGTTGAAAATACAAAAACCACTGCCGTAAGCATTATAAGCATGATGATATCCGCCGCTGAGATTTACCGCCAGCTGCGTTTTTAAAGCGTATTCAGCGGCTTGAATACTTGCACCAACAGAAAATAAAGTGCGCTCTACCAGTTGATTTGACCATGGGAAACCCATTTTCTTTATTTCTTTGTCAGTTAACTGCCCGCTAATAAAGCGTTCAACATACTCATGGCTGTGGCAAAGCTGGAGCTGTTCATTAGTCGCTTTATTTGGGCTAATAAAGTCAGTAAAACCAAGCTCTGCAATTTCTTGTTTTAGCAATTTATATTTAGCGATTGGAAAACGATGGCGTACAGGCAGTTCAAGCGCAGAGTATAGTGGATGATAAAAAACAGTCATAGCTAGCGTAATTGTTGTTTTTCAACTATTTGAATTTTTTCTTCGGTGGCAGATATTGCCTTACGGCAGCGACCAAGGCGGCCATGAAGAGCAAGGATCTCTAAATTAATGGCTTTTGCTTTTACAGGACCCACATTTTGCATTCTTAGCTTACATTCTTCAACCATTAGCACTAAGCGACGCTCGAACTCATGATTTTGTTTGAGTTCGTCATATAGCTCATGGGCGGGTTGCATAATTTGTTTTACAGCTTGTTGGTAAGGTGCCGATTTATTATAGGTTTTACTACGGGGTTTGTAAGTGCTTTTGTTTTCTTTTTCCCAAATAGGGGTTGATTTAATGACGTTAAATACGGCTTGCACCTGATTACCGATACGCTCTAAAGCATAATTATGAGCATGGCGACGCTCCAGTGGTGGAAGGCTATTAACTTCATCTTCAATTTCTAACACATAATCAACTAATTTCATGCTTTTAGTAGTAAACACACCTCGGTCAAATAAACTGGGTTGTGCCTGCATATAGCGGTTTTTAGCAAATAACTTGGCTTTATCAAATTGCTCAGCATGCTGCTTTAAGGTTGCAACTTGTTGGCAAAGCTTATCAAAAGAAGCTGTTCGCATTTTATAAATAAGCCTCGTAAATTAGTTTTAACGCTAAAATTATCACCACAGTATTAAAAACAGGACGAATAAACTTACTGCCAAACCGAATTGCTGAATGAGCTCCAAGCCAGGCTCCAAACATCAAAAAGAAGCCCATTGTGATGCCGAGTAAAAAGTTAACATGACCAAGCGCTACAAAAGTGATCAGTGATACAAAATTTGACACAAAATTCATTGAACGGGCTAAACCACAGTTTAGCAGTAAACTCATTTTATACAGTAAGCTATTTGATGCAGTCCAAAAAGTCCCGGTCCCAGGGCCTGCCAAGCCATCAAAAAAGCCTAAGCTTAAGCCTTGTAGCCATTGTTTTATTTTAGTTGTTTTGTTCAATGGTGGTAATTGATCATGTTCTACCGTGCTTAAACTGCCAAATAAGCTGTAGCAGGCTACCATAATGATAACAATAGGCAGTAGTTTGTTTAAAAATTCAATACTCAGGTAGTCAACAATAAGGGTACCAAGTAAAGCGCCAATGGCGGTTGCTATAATTGACGCTGCCCAGAATTGAGGATTAAATAATTGCTTACGGAAGTAAGTAACACTTGCTGTGAGTGAGCCAAAGCTCGCGGCTAATTTGTTAGTGCCAAGTGTTAAATGGGGCGGCAATCCTGCTGTTAAAAGTGCTGGCACGGTTAACATGCCACCACCACCGGCTATTGCGTCTATAAAGCCTGCGGCAAGTGCCACTGCGCAAAGAAGTGCCCAGGTTGTTGGGTCTAGTGCAAGTTCAAACATTAATAATCTATTTGTCTTTTAAAGGGTGGTAATGTGTCAAGCATGGCTTTGCCATATCGCTTGGTCACTAAACGGCGATCTAGGATTGTAATGCGCCCTTGATCGTTCTCTTTACGCAGCAGTCTACCACAGCTTTGCACTAATTTCTTAGCCGCATCAGGCACCGTGATAGATAAAAACGGATTACCCCCTTTACTTTGTAAAAACTCTGCTTGTGCCTCTTCAATGGGGGAGGTGGGTACCGCGAATGGAATTTTAGTGATCACTAAGTTCTCAAGGTATTTACCCGGTAAGTCGAGTCCTTCGGATAAGCTTTGTGTGCCAAATAAAATACTGCCTTTACCCGCATCTATATTCTTTGTATGTTGCTTTAACAGTGCTTCACGCGACATTTCACCTTGTACTAAAATGTCGAGGTTTTTAGCGCGCAAAGCTTTTACTACATGATCCATTTGCCAGTAAGACGCAAACAACACTAAATTAGCATGTTGCGTATTTAAGTGATCCGGCAATACTTTGGCCAGATGATCACTAAATTCTTTATCGGTCGGCTCGATGTGTGATGTTGGTATGTGCAAAGTGGCTTGATTAGGATAATCAAACGGAGAAGGTACTTTTAAGTATTTTACACCTTCTTCTTTAGTAAGACCGCTTTCGTAAGCAAAATGATCGAATGAACCAAGTGCAGTCAGGGTCGCTGAGCATAAAACCGCACCGGCACATTGTCGCCACAGTTTATCTTTTAAATAGTAGCCAACTTCAATAGGGCAATCGCTGAGTAGATGGTCGTGATGGTTTTTGTATTCTAAACGCTTTATCCAACGTGCATGTGGTGTGCCTTCACCCTTGGTGGCGTAGCTATACCAAAGTTTGTTTAGTTGCTCTAAACGATTAATGTAATGACCGCTTTCGCCTAAAATAGGATCGGCAACATAGGGTTTGATATCACCATCACTGACATCTTGTACTAAGGTATCGTGCATTTTATTTAAGCAGCGCAGAGCATCGAGGGTCGCCTCGCTGATATCTTTGGCTTTAGCGTGTAACGATTCAGGTATTTCACCATGTTCAAATCGGTATGTATCGTCTTTTGAATAGTTAAAATCGGCATTATCCAAAATATCGCGAACAACTTTTAAGTCTTTATTAGCATCATTAATACTGTCACAGAGCTTAAAATTTTGCCCAATGGCTTTTTGACCTACTAATACTTTGGCCATTTTGCCACTAAATTTAGTGAGTTTATCAAGCCAATCAATGGTGCCTTTAATCGTCGCTGCGGCAGATGAAAAGTCACGCGTAATATGAGCAAGATGATGAGCTTCATCAATAACGTAAATACTATTATCTGGCTCGGGCAGAATTTTCCCGCCACCTAAATCAAGATCAGCTAATAATAATGAATGGTTAATCACTAATACATCCATTTGCATCAAGCGTTGACGAGCAAGTTGAAAAGGGCAGGTTTGATGTGCTTTCATTTGTCGTTGACAAGCATGTTTATCGCAAGCAATTAATCCCCAAACGCGATCAGGGATAGTATCTGCCCAGCTGTCTCGATCGCCTTGCCACTTTTTATTGGTGTAAGCATCATAGAGTTGCTGCAAACATTTAGTTTCCATCGCACTCAGTGGCGAAGTAAGGGTGGGCATAAAGTCCATTTGTGTTTGATTGTCACCATTAACCGCATTATGTAGCTTGTGTGCACATAGGTAGCGCTGGCGGCCTTTGACTAAATCAAACTTGAAATCAAGGCCTGAATGTTTTTTAAAAAAGGGGAGTTCTTTACTTATTAATTGCTCTTGAAGGGCTACCGTTGCAGTAGAAATAATTAACTTCTTTTTTTGTGCAAGCGCCAGCGGTAATGCACCTAAACAATAAGCCAGCGATTTACCCGTACCAGTACCAGCTTCAATAACGCAGATCCGCTGTTTTTTGTGGTACTCGCCCGCCAGTGTTTTTGCAATTTCGGCTACTAAGTAATTTTGGCTACTGCGAGGGCGATAATCACTGAGGTTATCGGCCACATGCTTGTGAATTTTTCTTATCGTCGTTTTTAATGCATCAGAAAGCATGGGTCAATAACCTAAAGTATGTATATAATCACAGTGCTGTATATTAATTGGGATCGAACATTGACACAAGCAATCTATCAAGGCTTTATACTTTCTAGGCAACAATATTCTGCTGATAAGTATAGCCGCCATAGTGGGATCACACTGTGCTATTGGCTAAGCTCTGATCATGGTCCGATAAAAGTGTTAGTGCCAAATCAACAAGCGGTATTTTTTATTTTAATAAAACAACGTGCTTTAGCTGCTCAGTTGTTATCAAAGCACAATATCAATGTCGAATTTAAAGACGTTGCGATTAAACACTTTAGTGGCGAACAATGCATCGCTTGCTATTTTTCAAGCTCACAAGCGTTATATCAAGCAAGGCAGCTTTTAGAAAACCAACCCCTAGAAAACCAGATCACAGTATATGAAGGTGATGTACGCCACAGCGATCGCTTTTTAATGGAGCGTTTTATTCGAGGTGGGGTGTGGGTGACAGGCGACGTTACTCAACAAGCTGGCTTTATCCAAATCGACAATGCTCAGCTAAAAGCAGCTGATTCGTATAAACCACGTTTTAAAACGCTGTCAATGGATATTGAGTGCAGTGGTGAAGGCGTGTTGTTTTCAGTTGGTTTAGTAGGAGAGGGCATTGATTGCGTTATTATGGTTGGCGAGCCACAACAGAGTGAACAGACTATTCATTGGTGCCATGATGAAATTGATTTGCTGACTCAATTACAGCAGCTGGTACAACAAGCAGATCCTGACATTATTATTGGTTGGAACGTCATTGAATTTGATTTTAATGTACTTAATCGACGCGCGGATGCCCTTGGCGTTAAATTATTATTGGGTCGAGGTAATGGTCAATTACAGATCAGAGAAGGACACTTTACCCGTTTAACTCTGCCTGGGCGCTGTGTTATCGATGGCATAGATACGCTAAAAAATGCTACTTATCATTTTGATAGTTTCTCACTGGCTAATGTGAGCCATAAAATACTAGGCGAGAAAAAGTTAATCCAAAGCGATAACCGCTTGAGTGAAATTATTCGTCAATATAATGAAGATAAGCTCTCGCTAGCGGCCTATAATCGTCAAGATTGTGTGTTAGTTAATCGTATCTTTGCAAAGTTAAAACTCATTGAATTTGCTATTGTTCGCACGCAGTTAACAGGATTAGAGTTAGAACGAATGGGTGGCTCAGTGGCTGCTTTTACTAACTTATATTTACCGTTATTGCATCGAAGCGGTTATGTTGCACCGAATCTAGGCGATCATGGCTTATCGTTTGAAAGCCCAGGCGGTTTTGTGATGGAGTCAATTCCTGGGCTTTATAAAAATGTTATCGTGTTGGATTTTAAAAGCTTGTATCCATCGATTATGCAAACGTTTTGTATTGATCCGCTTGGGTTAATTCGCGGCTTAGAGGAGCCTGATAACGCGATTGCAGGTTTTAAAGACGCTTTTTTTTCTCGCACTGAGCATCACCTTCCTAATTTAATAAAAAAGTTAGCCTCATCAAGGCAACACGCAAAAAATACTGCTCAGCCCATGCTGTCGCAAGCTATAAAAATCATCATGAACAGTTTATACGGCGTGTTAGGCTCAAAGGGGTGTCGTTTTTACGATCCACGCTTATCAAGCTCTATTACTTTGCGTGGTCATGAAATAATGCAAACCAGCAGATTGTGGATCGAAGAGCTTGGTTATACTGTTATTTATGGTGATACCGATTCAACATTTGTGAGCCTACCAGATCAACTTGATTCAGATAACTGCAAAGAAATTGGCAAGCAATTAGCTAATACTATTAATGAAAAATGGCAGCAAACAATAAAACAGCGCTTTGCGACACAAAGTTATTTAGAAATAGAATTCGAAACACTTTATAGCCCATTCTTTATGCCGACTATCCGTGGCAAAACCACCGGTTCAAAAAAACGTTATGTTGGCCAGGTACAAGGAGATGATAAAAAAGAATTAATTTTTAAAGGTATGGAAACCGTGCGAAGTGACTGGACAGAATTAGCGCATGAATTTCAAACCGAACTATTTGAAACTTTATTCAGCGACAGTTTTACTGTTGAAATGTTAACCCCTATTATTGAAAGTTACATTACCCGTTTGTATGCTGGGGAATTTGACGACAAACTCGTATACAGAAAAAAACTCGGCCAACACTTGGCTGATTATCAAAAAAATATCCCACCTCAAGTCCAAGCTGTCAAAAAACACCAAGCAACTCACCCTGAATTTGTTATTAATAAAGGCCAAATTGTTGAATATGTATACACTCATGTTGGTGCAGAGCTCTATGCAAACGTGCAGCAAACCCAGACAAGTCAAAAATATGACTATGCAATTTATGTCGAAAAACAACTCAAACCAATCGCACAAATGATCCTTCTTCCCTTGAATAAAGATTTCAATTCGCCCAATAAAGCACAATTACAACTTATTTAAATAGTTCCAAATATCGGTATTGTTAATTTTTTGTTGCTAAAAAGTGTACTTTTGAAAGTGTTATTAAAATATATTGTTGCTATTTTAATCGTTTTTGTACCGTTTTATTGCATTGTCTGGGTTTTTATGCCGGTTAAATTAAATTAATGTGAACAAATGTTGGCATATTGGTTTTTTTTGTTTAGTATCGTGATGCGTTTGCAACATAATTGTTGCGATAGTTTACAAAAGCTAAATAAAAATAATCCACAATATAGTGGTCCAGGGAGAATCAAATGTTAAATAATAAAGTTTCAAAGGCAGTTCGCTTAGCGATCGCTTTTGGTGCAGTGTCAACAGCTGCGTTTTCTGCCAGCTCATTTGCTGCAGAAGAAAAAGATGGCGTTGAAAAAGTTGAACGTATTCAAGTAACAGGTTCTCGCATTAAGCGGACAGATTTAGAGACATCTAGCCCAGTTACTGTAATGACTGCAGAAGAGATTAAACTAAGCGGTTTCACTCGTGTTGAAGATATCTTGAATCAGTTGCCACAAATTGAAGCTGCAGAAAGTTCATTTTTAGCGAATGGCGCAACAGGTACTGCAACAGTAGATTTACGTGGTCTAGGTTCAAATAGAACTTTAGTTTTGATTAACGGCCGAAGAATGCAAGCTGGTAGTATCACATCTCAAGTTGCTGATATAAATCAAATTCCTTCATCACTGATTAAGCGAGTAGATGTTTTAACTGGTGGTGCAGCTGCTGTTTACGGTGCTGATGCTGTTGCTGGTGTTGTTAACTTTGTAATGGATGATCAGTTCGAAGGTATTTCTCTTAACGTAGGTACTTCTGGTTATCAACACAATAATGATAACAAATACATTCAAGGTTTGATGGATGAGAAAGGCTTTGAATACGATACAGGTAGTACAGGTATCGATGGTAAGTCTTACAGCATAGATTTTACTGTTGGTGGTGGATTCGATGGCAGCAAAGGTCACGCTGTAGGTTATGTAACTTACAACCGTCAAACTGAACTGTTACAGGGCTCTCGAGATTATTCATCTTGTGCACTAAATGGCGCGGGTCAATCTTGTGGTGGTTCTGGTACAACTCCAAACCCATTTTTTGATATCTACCCCGTGGTTGATGGTGAAGTTGATTACAAACAAAATTTTTACGGTTACCTAGATCCAAATGGTACAGGTTTTAGAGAGGACGATGGTTATCGTTACAACTATGCTCCAGTTAATCACTTTTTAAGACCAAATGAGCGTTTTACTCTAGGTACTTTCATTGATTATGAAATCAATGAAACTTTCCGTCCATATTTAGAGTTCTCTTTCATGCATAATAGAACAGCAGGTCAGATTGCTGAATCTGGTACGTTCTATAATGAAGAGATTTTATTTGATTACAATAACCCTTTATTATCTGATGCTCAAAAGCAGCAGCTTCAAGGCTTATTCAGTCAAGATGGAACTGATCAATTTGTTGCATACATTGGTAAACGTAATGTAGAAGGTGGCCCTCGTTCAGATAACTTAGAGCATTCGTCATACAGAATACTAACGGGTATGGAAGGTGAACTGAGCGATAACTGGTCATACGATGTTAGCTACAACTACTCTGCAACGACTTCAAGCTCTGTTTACAAAAATGACTTGCTTTCACCGAAAATAGCTCCTCGCGTTGGTGCTGTAGGGACAGAATGTGATGAGGCAGATGGTTGTTTATACTACAACGTATTTGAACTTGGTGGTGTAACACCAGAGCAAGCAGCTCAACTTGCAGGTGTAGGTACTCAAACGGGTCTAGTAACTCAAGTTATTTACAGTGGTTATATTAGTGGTGAGTTTGATTGGACTCTTCCTACGGCATCTCTTCCTATAGGCGCTGTATTTGGTGTTGAGCGTCGTGAACAAGATTACGAACGTGTATCAGACACAGTTTACGAAGAAGGTCAGTTATTAGGTCAAGGTGGACCTTCACCAAGCCTATACGGTGCAATTGACGTGAACGAAGTTTACGGTGAGTTACAAATCCCAGTCTTAGATGAATTAAATGTTTCAGCAGCAGCTCGTTGGTCTGATTATTCAACAACTGGTTCAGATACTACTTACTCAATTGGTGTTGACTATACTCTTGCAGACACATACAAATTTAGAACTAGCTTTGCGAAAGTTGTACGTGCTCCTAACGTAGGTGAGTTATTTGCTGCTCAAAGTATTGGCCTTTGGAGTGGTGCAGACGGTTGTGCTGGTGATCCTACAGCAGCCGATGCAGCTGACAGACCAGCGTACTCAGCAAGCCAATGTGCTAATGCTGGCGTGAATGATTCACAATACGGAAGTATTGGTGAGTCACCTGCAGGACAATATAACCAGCTATCTGGTGGTAACCCAGCACTTCAACCAGAAGAAGGTGAAACGCTTACAATTGGTTTAGTTGCTTCTCCTTTTGAAAACTTTAACTTCTCTGTTGATTACTTCAAAATTGAAATCGAAAAGGTTATTGGTACAGTAGGCGCAGAGCGTATATTAAACAACTGTGCTGAAACTGGTGATGAATTTTTCTGTAATAACATTACTCGTAGTCCATCTGGTAGCCTTTGGTTAGGTCAAGCAGGTTTTGTAACAAACCTAAGTGATAATATTGGTGGTAGAACGTGGGAAGGGATTGATGCTACAGCTGCCTACTCAATGGATCTAGAAAATGCAAGCTTGAAGTTTGACATTAACGGTTACTACAGCATGAAGAAAGAAGTTGAACCTATCTTAGGTGATTCAACCTTAGCTTATGACTGTGCCGGTAATATTAATACAGACTGTTTTGCTTCGCCTAAATGGCGTCATACTGCTAACGTTAATTACATCCGTGATGACTGGCGTGTAGGAGCTAAATGGCGTTACTATGGTGGTATTGACTACGATGGAACAGCAGATGCCTCATTAATTGAAAACGGTGGTATAGGTTCTTATAGTTTTATCGACTTATCTGGTAGTTACTCTATTAACGAACATGTAACGTTTACTGGTGGTATGAATAATATCTTCGATAAAGAACCTCCAATGGTGGGTAATACTATTGCTTCAAATGCAAACACAGTTGCTGGATTTTACGATACATTGGGTCGCTTTATCCACATGAGTGTAAATTTGAAGTTTTAATGGGTTTATAAATCATTAAATTAAAGTTAACAAAAGCCCGATCTATTAGGGCTTTTTTTACGTAATGTAGAGGATAGATTTAATTTTTCGCGATACAAAACACTAACTCAGAAAGTATTAGAGGCACCATAAACGCTTTTGATATCATTACTAAGCAACCTATTGCATAACTTTTTATTGATTTTGTTATAAATTATTGAGTTAGAACTGGTTTTTTACATGGTTATTTTTTTAAAGGAAATCACCTTATAAGCATAAATAAAAGCTTTATTTCTAGATAAAACAATTGGTTATAATGTAACTTTCTTGAATTTATTTGTTCTTTATCTGTAAAACTATTGATTTTCAGGTTAAATAACTGTTGACCTTTGGTCATCTCTAATATTAGTATCGCATTGCTCAATTAGGTACTTAGTGTCATATATTGGCACTTAAGTACTCAATTTCTAGCAATTAAAACTAATAAAATCATATATAAATATGACCCAGGGAGAATCAAATGTTAAATAATAAAGTTTCAAAGGCTGTTCGCTTAGCGATCGCTTTTGGTGCGGCTTCAACCGCTGCGTTTTCAGCAAGCTCGATTGCTGCTGAAGAGGGCGCTGATAAAGTTGAAAGAATTCAAGTGACAGGGTCACGTATTAGTCGCACAGATATGGAAACGTCAGTACCTGTTACTACTTATTCATTAGATGACATTAAAGCTACGGGTGCTCCTACCCTTGAGCAATTTGTACAACAATTACCAATTATTAGTGGTGGTTCATACGGTAGTAACGTTAATAACGGTGGTAATGGTAGCGTAACAATGAACCTAAGGGGTTTAGGTGCGAGTCGTACGCTTGTTCTTTTAAATGGTCGTCGTTTCAGTGGTGACATTTCTATTATTCCAATGGCGGCAGTAGCGAGAGTTGATGTTTTACGCGATGGAGCATCAACAATTTATGGCTCTGATGCAATTGCTGGTGTAGTTAACTTTGTTACAAACAATGATTACTCTGGTGCTGAAATAGAATTCCGCCATCAACAGACGAGTGAAAATGACGGCAAAACGTCTAATATCTCGTTCATTACCGGTGTTGAAACTGATAAAGGGAATATTGTATTCTCAGCAGGTTATGAACAACGTGATGCAATTTATGGTGAAGACCGTGATTGGGCAAGTTGTGTGCGCGCAGAAGATATAACAAAAGAAAATGCAGATGGTAGCGTTGAGGGCAAAGTGGTATGTGCTGGTGGCTCTGCAACAACCTCACCAGCTTCATTCTCTATTCCAGGTATTGTCGGTAAAACCTTTGTTAAAGGCGCGGATGGTAAACCTCGAGCAATAGAAAGTGCTGATCGTTATAACTATGCTGATACTAGTATCATTTATCAACCACTTGAAAAATATAATCTTTTCGGTTCCGCTAATTACGAACTTATCGATAGTGGTTTTTCTACTGTAACATTTGTATCTGAAGCATCATTTACACATCGTGTGAATAAAACCCGTTTGGCACCTGTCGGCACTTTCTGGAGTATGCCTGTTCCTGAAACAAATCCAGGGAATACATTTGGTGAAAAGGTATTTGCTCAACGACGTTTAACAGAATCTGAAGGACGTACTTCTGAATTTTCTATTACTGAATATTTAATTACTACTGGTTTTGAAGGTGAATTTAGCAATGGTTGGTATTGGGACACAAGCTATTCGTTCAATAGCCGCCGTAGAACTGAAGAAATCGGTGGGCGTATTCACCAAGAACGTGCTAATACATTGGTAGATCCAGAATTATGTTCTGCTAATGCAGCTTGTCCGGGAGTATGGGACCCGTTCCAAAAAGACTCTCTAACAAATGATATGAGAGATTGGATTATTGTTCCAATGAGCTCAACAAGTAAAGCAGAAGATACACAATTACAGTTCAATATTGCTGGTGAAACAAGCTTTGAATTACCAGCCGGTACTATTGCTTGGGCAACGGGGTATGAACATTTAACGACTCATTATACATCGTTACCGGACGGTGCGGCTGGTCTTGGGGCAATTTATGGTGTAGCACCAGACGGAACTGATGGCGGTTATACAACTGAATCATTTTATGCTGAGATTAATGTGCCTATTTTAGCTGACTTACCGTTTGCTGAGCGTTTAGATTTTACAGCAGCTGCACGTCGCACTGATGTAAGCTTAATTGATGACGCTGAAGTTACTACTAAGTTTGCTATTGAATGGCGCCCATATTCAGATTTATTAGTTCGCGCTAATTTATCAGAGGGCTTCAGAACACCTGGCGTGAGTACTTTATTTGCACCTCGTGCTAATTCAGCTGAAACTTATACTGATCCATGTATTAAATATGGTTCTAATCCTGATGCAAGCGCTGAACTTAAGGCTAACTGTGCTGCAGATGGTCTACCAGGTGATTGGGCACAACCTAACCAACAGTCTGGCTCTTGGGTAGGTGGTAATCCTGATATTGGTCCTGAGCAATCGGAAAGTAAAAATTTAGGCGTTGTATGGGCTCCAGAGTTTATCGAAGGTTTCAGTGTAGCGCTAGATTATTATGATATTGAAATTACAGATATTATAGGTGAGCTTTCAATCGGTACTATTAGTAATGAATGTTATAATAGTAAAGACTTTTCTTCACCATTATGTGCTCAAATTAAAGGCCCAGTTGCTTATGGTACAGTAGGTGGTCCTCGTCGTGATTCGCAAGGTAGTTTAAGTGGTGTTGAATTATCGACTCAGAACTTAGGTATTTTTAATTCAAGTGGTATAGACTTTGACTTAAAATACGGCCTAGATGTATTAGGTGGTGAGTTGAAGTTTAACTTAAATGGTACTTATGTTCTTGAATTAGATCACAATGAAGCTGAAGGTTTGGAAACAACAGAACTTCTTGGTGGATACGGTGCTGATGTTGCAAACGGTGGACGTGGTGCGTTTAATAAACTTCGTGCTAACTTTAGAACAAACTACTCACAAGGTGATTGGGGTCTTACTCATACCATCCAATATCAAAGTGCTGTAGATGACTATGCTGAGCCAAATGGTGTTTTATCTGACCGTGTAGGTACGGTAGCGTATAATGACATCAATGGTTACTATAATTTTGAGCATTTAACTCTTAGTTTAGGTATCAATAATATCTCTGATAAAGAGCCGCCATATGTAAGTAACGGCGATAACGGTGCACTTATTCGTGTTCATCGTTTGACCGGTCGTGAATACTACTTAAAAGCAACATTCAAGTTTTAACAACTAAATATTGCTAACAAGTAACTAGCCATATGAAATACCTGCTAATTTTAATCTGCAGGTATTTTTTTATCAAAAATTGACGTTTTATTTTCAAGCATTATCTTAATATCGGTTAATAAAAAGAACTAATTGCCACTTCTAATCTTCGATAATTTAACTAAACAAGCAACAGATATGACTAGGTTAGTAGTTTGTTACGATACTAATGGTATATCAACGTGCTTTCCCTTTAATGGCATAATACCAATCTGCCAAATTATGTGATCTAATTAGCACACTGATACTTATCTACTTTTACTAAATTGAACTTAGAAAAATCCAAGCAACTTTTAGCTTTATCACGTAAAGAGCCGAATGCAAGAAAGCGAATACGCCTGCTTGCTGTTTCATTATTCTTTGAGGGTGAAAACAGAACGAATATTGCTAAGCGCCTAAATACAGCGCGCGGCAGTGCCAATAAATGGGTTTCAAACGACCTTAATAATGGCGTTACTGGCTTGAACAACAAACCGATTAAAGGTCGTCCAGTTAAATTAACCTTACAACAACTAAACACACTGTCAGATTATGTAAAACAGTCAGCAAGTTCTTCAGAAGGAGGCAGACTAATGGGGGAAGATATTGCTCAGTATATTTATGACCAGTTCAATGTAAGGTATCACACCGATCATATTTACAAACTGCTCAAGAAGCGTGGGTTTAGCTGGATCACAAGCCGTTCTAAGCACCCAAAGCAGTCAAAAGAAAGCCAAGAGGCTTTTAAAAAAGTTCCAAGTGGAAA
>NZ_JACJDT010000199.1:0-388 GCF_014163675.1 Pseudoalteromonas sp. SR44-5 | reverse complement strand
AAAATGGTTATAAATTAGCTAAAAATTTACCTGCTTATGCATGGATAAGCACAGGAGAAGTAGAAGAAAATATCAGGCCTTATTTAATTGTTGGCATGGGGGATAGTGGCGAGATAAAAGTATGGCTATCAAATGCACGATCTGACAGAAATAGAACAGGCCGTGTATTACACGAGCTTGGCTCTGGGCAAGCACAGTGGCGTGAGAATAAATGACCAGTTTTAAACGCCTTTTTACAACCAGCCAGAACAAGATGAAAAGAGTGAGCAATGGCAATCACAATTAATAAATGGATATAGATTATGGACAAGCTCATAAAATCACTCATCACACTTGCTTTAACATTATTTGTAATAGGTTGCTCGTCAACAGGAACAATTGATTACAT
>NZ_JACJDT010000198.1:0-388 GCF_014163675.1 Pseudoalteromonas sp. SR44-5 | reverse complement strand
CTCACAGCAACCGGTGTGAACGAAATTTACACATGGGATATTACATATTTGCCAACAACGGTTAAGGGCGAATTTTTATACTTGTATTTAGTGATGGATATTTTTAGTCGAAAAATTGTGGGATGGCAGGTTCACGATACACAGTTAAGTGCGCTAGCGGCTGATTTGATGACGGATATTTGCAGTCGAGAGCAAATAAAGCCAGAGCAAGTCACGTTACATTCGGATAATGGCAGCCCAATGAAAGGCGCTACATTATTGGCTACCTTGCAAGAATTAGGCATTGTACCGTCGTTTAGTCGCCCGTCAGTGAGTAATGATAATCCCTATTCGGAGTCATTATTTAAAACGTTAAAATATCGCTCAGACTACCCAGAAAAGCCATTTG
>NZ_JACJDT010000197.1:0-394 GCF_014163675.1 Pseudoalteromonas sp. SR44-5 | reverse complement strand
AAGGGAAATAGTGTTACATGGAGAGGTGATAAAATTGGTCCCTATATGGATAAGTATCCGCTCGATCCTGTCATAAAAAATAACTATAAGTATGTTTATCACGAAAATCGTGATGCAACAGAAGAATACCCGAGGGATGAAGTTAATTATGTTATTGCACCATTTAGTGATGACCCAGTATTATTAGAGAAAAACATAAAACGTGCATACGAGCTCAATATTTTACTTTTGTGATTAAAGTTATTTAAAAATAGATTTACAGGCCAAACGCTCTTTAACAATCAGAAAAGGAATTCAAACCTAGGTGGTATATGCTGCCTAGGTTTATTAAAGCAAAGGAACCTGATGCAAAAGAATAATTACTTTGGTGTTGGAATCATGCAAAAGAAAACGA
>NZ_JACJDT010000196.1:0-407 GCF_014163675.1 Pseudoalteromonas sp. SR44-5 | reverse complement strand
CAGTCTTTTAAAGATTAGCGTCTAGCCTTAGGTTGCTCCCCTCATTTACTTCTCATTCTTTTCTCTTTGTGCAACATGGTTTTAAGTAAAATATTCACAAAGAGGTTAAGAGGCGCTGCGCTTAATGAGTTAAACACTATTTAGCTCGACAGAATGTGTGTTTCCTAATAAAAAAATCCAGACACAGCCAGCAGCCCAAGTGTCTCAAGTCCTGCGAGTATTAGCCGTATTAATGATGTAACCATAAATGATGCAGGCGTTGCGGCAACGACTGCTAGCGTAGTCGATTTAGAATACGTTTACCAAGACGGCAGCCCGGTTAAAAATGCGCCCTACACCATTACCTTTGATGATGGAACGCAAGCGACCGGGCAACTAGATGACAGTGGACAAGCACAACTCAGCAA
>NZ_JACJDT010000195.1:0-409 GCF_014163675.1 Pseudoalteromonas sp. SR44-5 | reverse complement strand
ACTTATCATCAATTAGCCGAGTATTATAACGTCGCTGTCATACCCGCTAGACCTTATAAACCCAAAGATAAATCAAAGGCTGAAGTCGGTGTACAAATTGTTGAGCGTTGGATCATGGCACGTCTACGCAAGCAAACCTTCTACAGCTTAGCGCACCTAAATCAAGAAATAGCAAAGCTACTTGATGTAATGAACAATAAAGTCATGAAGCAATATCAACAGTCACGTAAACAGCTATTTGAGATGGTGGATAAAAGCGCATTAAAGCCATTGCCTGAAAAGCCCTATCACTATACACAAATCAAAACGGTGCGAGTACACATTGATTATCATGTTGAAATAGAGAAACATTATTACAGTGTGCCGTATCAGTGGGTTAAGAAACAATTACGCGCACACATAACCAATC
>NZ_JACJDT010000194.1:0-421 GCF_014163675.1 Pseudoalteromonas sp. SR44-5 | reverse complement strand
GAAGACCCACCCTTAATCTCACGGCACCTTCCCGATGCAAAGCGAGCGTATGTACGCTGCGCTCAAAGGTTTAGGCAAAGAAGCGCGTTTAGTGATGCTACCTTACGAAGCCCATGGTTATCGTGCCCGTAAAAGCTTATTACATGTTTTATGGGAACAAGAGCAGTGGCTGGATAAATACTTGTTAACTGACGAAGCTCCTGTAAGCGATGCTCAAGCAAATACTGAACCTTCTGTATCAGAGTAAATTCAAAGCGCGGTTTATGCCGCGCTTGTTAATTTAATTATATGGGGAAGAAGACCCACCCTTAATCTCACGGCACCTTCCCGATGCAAAGCGAGCGTATGTACGCTGCGCTCAAAGGTTTAGGCAAAGAAGCGCGTTTAGTGATGCTACCTTACGAAGCCCATGGTTATCGTG
>NZ_JACJDT010000193.1:0-422 GCF_014163675.1 Pseudoalteromonas sp. SR44-5 | reverse complement strand
AACTGTATTGCTTAGTTCATAATATAGAAAAGCTGCAAAACACGATGCATTAATAAAGGTAAGCTGCTACCTCTCCAAATAAGCCACTTAAACACCTGTCATACCTTCCAAAACGCCCATTAAAGCAACAGTAAATCCTCTTTTTATATTTCACGTAAAATCGAAGTAACCGATTGAATCAAAATAGGAACTCGGCTATGGTTAATACATCAATAAAAATAAATTAAAAACGAGTTATTCTACAGCCTCGTTAGCTTCTTTTTGGAGAGCACATGGAATTACCCAAATTCAAGTATCACTGTAATGGTCAACAAATTCTGTAGAGATTCTAAGCGGCATTTTTTAATTCATTATATTTCTGATGTGGCGTCATATAATTAAGCGTAGAATGCCTACGTTTGTAATTGTAAAACTGAATATAA
>NZ_JACJDT010000192.1:0-422 GCF_014163675.1 Pseudoalteromonas sp. SR44-5 | reverse complement strand
TCTGTTTTTGGATCTCCCTATAATGCGACCCCACTGAGACGGGAAACGCCAACGCATAGCGAGGCACGAACAACTCAGAGAGTTAAATAAAACTTAGGTTTTAAATATTCGCAAGAAAGTTTAAAACTAAGTGTTGACTCGAAAAATAAAGGGTGTATTATACGCATCCCTAGCGACAATGTCGCAACGTTCTTTAACAATATAAAGCAATCATCTGTGTGGGCACTCGTACAGATTGAGTTCTAACAGCCAAGCTTAGTTCGCTAAGCAAGGCAAAAGATTTAGAGTCTCAATTGGAACTGAGTGACCAACAGAAGTAACTTATTTATAAGTTGCTTCGGCACAGTCAATTCAATATCGAAAGATATTAAATAAATTCAGAATTCATTGAGCTGTCGAAAGACAAAAAACTTTTAATTGAA
>NZ_JACJDT010000191.1:0-425 GCF_014163675.1 Pseudoalteromonas sp. SR44-5 | reverse complement strand
GGTACATCCCACTGGTCATCAAACTTAATTAAAGTCACGAATATATCATTACCTTCATCCGTTGAACCCGATACAACCATATAATCTATTTCACCTGTTGTTGCACAACCGCCTAGTAATACAGCAAACAAGCTAATAAGAAGTAATTTTATGATTTTGTCCATAATCTATATCCATTTAAGTTCAAGCTGCCCTTGAGGAATAGCTTAGTTACTTATTCTTACGCCACTGTGCTTGCCCAGAGCCAAGCTCGTGTAATACACGGCCTGTTCTATTTCTGTCAGATCGTGCATTTGATAACCATACTTTTATCTCGCCACTATCCCCCATGCCAACAATTAAATAAGGCCTGATATTTTCTTCTACTTCTCCTGTGCTTATCCATGCATAAGCAGGTAAATTTTTAGCTAATTTATAACCATTTT
>NZ_JACJDT010000190.1:0-454 GCF_014163675.1 Pseudoalteromonas sp. SR44-5 | reverse complement strand
TTTTAGCTTTATCACGTAAAGAGCCTAATGCGAGAAAGCGAATACGCCTGCTTGCTGTTTCATTATTCTTTGAGGGTGAAAACAGAACGAATATTGCTAAGCGGCTAAATACAGCGCGCGGCAGTGTCAATAAATGGGTTTCAAACTACCTTAATAATGGCGTTACTGGCTTGAACAACAAACCGATTAAAGGTCGTCCAGCTAAATTAACCTTACAACAACTAAACACACTGTCAGATTATGTAAAACAGTCAGCAAGTTCTTCAGAAGGAGGCAGACTAATGGGGGAAGATATTGCTCAGTATATTTATGACCAGTTCAACATAAGATATCACACCGATCATATTTACAAACTGCTCAAGAAGCGTGGGTTTAGCTGGATCACAAGCCGTTCTAAGCACCCAAAGCAGTCAAAAGAAAGCCAAGAGGCTTTTAAAAAAGTTCCAAGTGGAAA
>NZ_JACJDT010000018.1:0-78556 GCF_014163675.1 Pseudoalteromonas sp. SR44-5 | reverse complement strand
TTATGAAGAAATAGTCGAACAGGTTTCGCAAGCGTGGAATAAATTCATTTCTGTTCCTGATACGGTTAAAAGCATATGCTCTAGAGACTGGATAAAATTGACTTAATCTTTATGCAGATTGGTATAATAGGTTAAAGGAAAAGAATAAGAGCCTAAAGCCTACTCTATACATTTGCTATGTGGCACTCTACCGCTGTGGGCACCACGACATCGCCAAGCTCCAAATTGAGAAAGCCCGACTAGCAATAGTCGGGCTTTTTTACGTCTGCAGGAAAGCTATTGGCTTCGAGCCGTCAGTGTTAACCTTTGACATGCGTGTACTGCCACTTTTTAATCTTAAAAAACTCGCGCTACCCATAAGAAAAATGCAAGCTCGCACTCTTTGTAAGTAAAAGGCAAATCAGCATTATTCATAAGTGACTGTAAGCGTGTTTTATTAGGTATTATTTGAGTAATAAAGTCAGTCTGCTTTTCTTCTAATATGGTAGAATTTTATTTCTGTTTTCAATGCCAATGAGGGTTACCTTGCCTACCTCTGATTATCAACAAGTCTTAAATGAAATTACCGCTGAGGTGCAACCACTGTTATCACAAGGTAAAGTGGCGGATTATATTCCAGCATTGGCTGAGGTTGATGCTAACCAATTTTCTATTGCTATATATACGACTGATGGCCAGACATTTTGCGCAGGCGATTGCTCGCAACGCTTTACAATTCAATCTGTTTCTAAAGTAATGACGTTAACGTTAGCGCTGCAGCGCTATGGTAATGAATTATGGCAACGAGTCGGCAAAGAGCCGTCAGGTACTGCGTTTAACTCTTTGACTCAGCTTGAGTTTGAAAAGGGTATACCGCGTAACCCTTTCATAAATGCCGGTGCTATCGTTACCTGTGATGCGTTATATAGCCGCTTGTCTGCACCTATGCATTCAATGTTAGAAACATTTAGGTTATTGTCTGGAAATAAGGGCATAGTGATTGATAAGAAGGTCGCTAATTCTGAGTATGAATTTCGTCATCGTAATGCTGCAATGGGGCATTTAATGAAGTCCTTTGGTAACTTTAAAAACGAAGTTGATGATGTGTTATGGGCATATTTTAATTTTTGTGCAATAGAGCTCAATTGTGTCGAATTGGCTAAAGCATATAACTTTCTGGCCAATAAAGGGATAGATAACGTGTCTAATAGACGCGTACTTTCAAGTCTGCAAAACAAACAGCTCAACTCATTATTATTTACCAGCGGCCTCTATGATGCGGCGGGCGATTTTGGTTATAGGGTTGGTATGCCGGGTAAATCAGGAGTATCGGGCACTATATTAGCGGTGTTACCGAATAAGTTTACAGTGGCAGTATGGTCGCCTGGGTTAAATTCATTTGGCAACTCGGTGGCAGGAATAGCAGCCCTTGAGCTGCTATCTAAAAAACTTGATATCTCTATTTTTTAACTAATATGTATTGGGAGTTGTTACTGCTCCCAATAAACCTGTTCGAGGCAGTCTTCACGCTCAGGTAAACCACGAGATAAGCGCGGTGAATGCTGTACTAACACCTCAAAACTGGCACGGTTAGCATACTTACTAATTTGTGCTAATGATGAGTAGGTCATTGCCGGTTGCTGGTGTTTAGCTGAATTACCAACATTGAGCTTATGGTAAACATTTGCCGATAAGTCATGTAGTACCGCCGCTAATGCACAATCTCCTGCACCATTGGTGTTCTTAATAGAGTCTGGACCACCCATAAATGGCGCTGTATGGCTGTATGCACGAATTGGCTGCTGACAGTCAACTTTGCGCATAGCGCGCGAAAACTCATAACGATTGAAATCTGGTATTGCGCCAGGCAGCAATGGGTATTCTGTTTCTCGTTTAAATTGCTCATCGATGTAGCCTGCCATAAACAAGCCTTTTTCACCTGCGGTACAGATCACTAAATCTACCCAATCAAGTGCTTTATCAGCAGCAAGTAGAGGGTCTTCAAAGCCAGTTATTGCCAGCCCTTCTTCCTCATTCATTGCTAAAATATCAACATGTTTTTCAACAAAACTAGCCCACCAAGTAGGGTCTTGCTCGATTAAAAACTTAGTACCAAGAGTGAGTACGACAGGGATGCCAGCATCATTGGCATATTTGACAGCTTGCATTGTTGCTTCTGTCATCGTCTCAGAACCTTGCGTACGCATTAAGTAAGCACTGATCACTAATGCCGATGAGTTCTCTATTAACTCCTGATCGATTGATTCAGGTCGTAGGTGGTTCATCAGCCCTGCGCTGATGGCAAAAGTACGTTCACCAGTATCGTCAATGAGTGTAAAGCAGCGACCGATCGGACCATCTACCGGTTGTAAGTAGTCGAGATCGACACGACTTGAGGTGTTACATAAAAAGCGATAAGCGTAGCTACCAATTTTAATGTTTTCACTCATCACACCCAGTAGTACAGAGCGGTCATCCGCTAATACTGAGTAGTTGTGCATAGTGTTGCCGATAGTACCGCCTGCAAACTCATAATCGATCATATCGTTGAGTTTTAAGCGGTCATATAATGCATTGGTTATATCACTATCAATAACTTGCGACATACCTCGGCGCAGTTGAAATTCGTCAAGGAAAGCTTGATCGACTTTAGCTTCTATATCAACTACGATTTGATCTATCCCTGTGATGTAGCTGCGTTGCAACTTATCACTGGCGTTGAGTTGATTAGTAAGTGGATCTTTGGCTTCCACTGGAAAATAATGTTTATGCCTGCGGCGTCCAGGAAATTTCATTTGCTACCCGTGTGTTGTGAGCTAAATAAAAAAAGCGAGAGATTATATCGTAAATCGCACGGGGTGAGCCATGTTAAAGCTGTTTTAATTTGTTTTATTTTTATCACTAATCAGTATATTTAGCGTTTTAATGGCCTAAGTGAGTATAATTAAACAATAATTAGTTAAAGATTAAGTCAATGAGTGAACAATTGAACGATCAATATTGGATGGCGCAAGCTCTAGAGTATGCAAAAAAAGCGGAGCAGTTGAATGAAATTCCTGTCGGTGCTGTACTGGTCAAAGATAATCAGTTGATTGCAGCTGGCTACAATCGTTCGATTACCGATAACGATCCTTCTGCTCATGCAGAGATGATTGCGATACGCGAAGGTGGCAAGGTCGTTAATAATTACCGCTTGATTGATTGTACTTTATACGTCACGTTGGAGCCATGCTCTATGTGCGCCGGGTTGCTAGTACACAGTCGTATCAAACGTTTAGTGTTTGGTGCTGCGGATGAAAAAACAGGATCAGCAGGCTCTATTATGAATCTATTACAAGATCCTAGATTAAATCATCAGGTTGAAGTTGAGGCCGGAATACTAGGTGAGTTATGTGGGCAAACTATTTCTGATTTTTTTAAACGCCGCCGTCAAGAAATAAAAGCTGCAAAGAAAGCTTTGCGTGACCTGAAGGCTTAACCTGCAGGTGCTGCAATGCTTAACTCTGCCATTTGTTGCATTGCAAACATTCTGCGACGCCAAATTACTTTTCTATGTAGATTACGCAGCATTATTCTGCGACGGGTAGATGATGAATAAATAACATTTCGTTTGAACGAATGTGTACGCCGACGTTTCAGCATGGTTTCTCCTGAAAATGTGAGAGTGAGAAAAGATATAAGTTAATTATATACTTGATACTACACATTAGTGATCATTTGATGACAAGTAAATAGATATTTTAGTTTGCGCGTACCTATCGCATTTAAAGTTATTTTTATTGTTCGCCGTTATCTTTTTTTTGCGGTGCTTGCTCATCGATACTGTCATCTTTTGCTGGGGAGACCGTGGTTTGTATTGTGGCAGGCTTTGGATTTTTAATATCAGCAGCTTGGGTAGTAGGTTGATCTATTTGTTCAGCATCATCGGGTTCAGTAGTCGGTGTGCTGATCGCGTCATTTTCATCTAACCAAACTAGTGCATCGTAGTAACGACGAATATTATCCACATACTTGACTGCAACGTCACCGCGCGAATAGCCATACTTGGTTTTACGGTAGTAACGTTTTTTGATTAATAGCGGTAAGCGTTTTTTCACATCAGCCCATTTATCAGGGCTAGCACCTTGCTGCTCGGTAATAATACGAGCATCGTTCACGTGACCCCAACCAATATTATAGGATGCTAAAGCTAGCCAAGTACGATCTGGCTGAGGAACGCGGTCGGGAATTCGTTTTTCTAGCTTCGTCAAATATTCTGCGCCGCCTTTGATATTTTGCTCAGGAGCAAGACGATTAGTTACGCCGACCTGCTTTGCAGTATCACGAGTGAGCATCATAATACCACGAACTCCTGTGGGGGATTTTGCTCGCGGATTCCACATTGATTCTTGATAACTTAAAGCTGCAAGTAATCGCCAATCTAGGCTGCCTGCATATTGCTCAAACCAAGGTTGATATTTTGGCAGTGTTTCTTTAATTGCTTCAATATAGGCAAGGGTATTAACGTAGTTAAATTGGCGGACATGGCCAAAATATTTTTCTTCAAGTACATAAAGCTGATTACTTTGTTTTACTTCACCAAAAAACGGCACCATTAACGCATATAACGAATCGTCGCCGTCTTTGCGCAGCAGCCAAGCAATGGGATCGTTACGAGTAACAGAAAAACCAATACTAAGATTAGGGTGATAGCGACGAAACAACGATAGGGTATGTGAGTCGGCAAGAGTGTAATCAATATCACCATCGATCACTGCTTGTAATAGCTCTTCTTCGTCGAGATCTTCTGTTTCGCGCCAATTTAAATTGGGGTGAGTTTGTTTAATTTGTTGCAGTGCCAATGAATGGCTACTTTTGGCAAGTACTGTCAGGTTATCGGTTAGATCATCAAAATCACGAGGTCTTACTCTACCTTGTTTATAAACCAGTTTTTGGCTAATTGTGCGATAGGTTGGGCCAAAACGGTAATCTTGGGCGCGTACTTTATTGTACGTTAAACCAGAGGCTATTAAGTCTAAATCGCCGCTATCTAAGCGTGAAAACATGTCGGATAAGTTAAAAAATGGCACCATCTCCAGTTCAACCCCAAGGTGATCTGCAAACTCTTGCGCTAACTCATATTCAAATCCTTGTTCACCTTGCACTGCTTGATAATAATTACTTGCTCCAGCTAACGTACCTACTCTGATTTTGTTTTGAGTTTTTATTTGGCTGAGTTGAGATTGCTGCTGTTGCATATCGCAGGCACACAAAAGCATTACTAACGTAATGATTGTTATTAGCTTTTGTTTAAACATACTGTGCCCCTTGAATGCTATTACACCCTTATATCAAAACTTTGCGATGACGTCACTTGGCGATTTGTCATAGATGACTTTACTGTGTTTTATATTTCATCTGCCACTAGGTATAATTAGCAATAAACGATGCTAACTTATAGCGCTCTTGCTGCAATTTTAATTCCCTGCTTAACCTGTATTTCCGAGTTACTTGAGTATATAATACCCGCCTAAAATATCGTTCAATCCCTAACCCCGGATGAAAATACCTATGTTGATCCTTCGTGGTGCACCAGCACTTTCCGATTTTAGAGTTCAGAAAATTTTAGCCCGTTGCCAACAGGCGCAACTTCCAGTCACTAATGTATACGCTGAGTATGCACACTTTGCAGATCTAACCGCACAGCTGTCAAGTGATGAGCAAACTAAGCTTGAGAAGTTACTTACCTATGGTCCAACGATTGCCGAACATACACCTGCAGGCACTTTGGTGTTAGTAACGCCTCGTCCTGGCACAATCTCGCCATGGGCTTCAAAAGCGACGGATATTGCACATAATTGTGGCTTAACTCAAGTACACCGTGTTGAGCGCGGCATCGCTTATTATGTTGAAGGTGACTTAAACGCTGAGCAATTAAATCAAGTTGCAGCCTTATTACATGACCGCATGACCGAAGCAACGCACAGCGCAATGGACGACGCTGCGACGTTATTCCGTACTGATGCACCGAGTCAAATGTCATCAGTTGACATTTTAGCCGGCGGCCGTGAAGCGCTAGCAACTGCAAACGTTGAGCAAGGTTTTGCCCTTGCTGATGACGAAATTGATTACTTGGTAGAAAACTTCCAAAAGTTAGGGCGTAACCCGAACGACATTGAATTATTTATGTTTGCACAAGCAAACTCAGAGCATTGTCGTCATAAAATTTTTAATGCAGATTGGACCATTGATGGTGTAGTTCAGCCTAAATCGCTATTCAAAATGATTAAAAATACCTACGAGCTAAACCCTGAAAACGTATTATCTGCTTATAAAGATAACGCCGCAGTAATGAAAGGTTCGAAAGCAGGTCGTTTCTTCCCAAATGCTGAAGGTGAATATGCATATCATCAAGAGAACATTGAAATCTTGATGAAAGTTGAAACCCATAACCACCCAACTGCGATTGCTCCATTTTCTGGTGCTGCTACCGGTTCAGGTGGTGAAATTCGTGATGAAGGTGCAACAGGCCGTGGCTCTAAGCCAAAAGCAGGTTTAGTTGGCTTTACTGTATCAAACTTACGTATTCCTGGTTACGAGCAACCGTGGGAAACTGATTTTGGTAAGCCTGCTCGTATCGTTACAGCATTAGATATTATGACTGAGGGCCCATTGGGTGGCGCTGCGTTTAATAATGAGTTTGGTCGTCCAAACTTAGTCGGTTACTTCCGCACTTATGAAGAGCAAGTAATCAGTCATAATGGCCTTGAGGTGCGTGGTTACCACAAGCCAATTATGCTTGCCGGTGGTTTAGGTAATATTCGTACTGACCATGTACAAAAAGGTGAAATTCCTGTTGGCGCTAAGTTGATTGCGTTAGGTGGCCCAGCGATGAACATTGGTTTAGGTGGCGGTGCCGCTTCATCAATGGCGTCAGGCCAATCAAATGAAGATTTAGATTTTGCATCAGTGCAACGTGAAAACCCAGAAATGGAACGTCGTTGTCAAGAAGTCATCGATAAATGCTGGCAGTTAGGTGATGCTAACCCAATCGCGTTTATTCACGATGTCGGCGCGGGCGGTTTATCAAATGCATTCCCTGAGCTTGTTAATGACGGTGGTCGTGGGGGCAAATTCCAACTGCGCGATATTCCAAATGATGAGCCGGGCATGGCACCGCATGAGATCTGGTGTAACGAGTCTCAAGAGCGTTATGTACTTGCTGTCGCGGTTGAAGATTTTGACCGTTTTGAAGCCATTTGTAAGCGTGAACGTGCGCAATATGCAGTGATTGGTGAAGCGACTGAAGAGCGTCATTTAACCGTTGCAGATAGCCATTTTGGTAACAACCCCGTTGATTTACCACTGGATGTGTTATTAGGCAAAGCACCTAAAATGCACCGTGAAGCGCAATCTCAACAAGTTATTGGTAAAGCGCTGGATACTACAAATATTGACGTAAGTGAAGCGGCAACACGTTTATTACGTTTACCTGCGATTGCTGAAAAGACGTTCTTGATCACAATTGGTGACCGCTCAGTAACAGGGCTAGTTGCTCGTGACCAAATGGTTGGTCCTTGGCAGGTGCCAGTTGCTAACTGTGCCGTAACTGCAGCAACGTATGACACTTACCATGGTGAGGCAATGTCTCTTGGTGAGCGTACACCTGCAGCATTGCTTAATTACGGCGCATCAGCACGTTTGGCCGTAGCTGAATCATTAACCAATATTGCTTGTGCTAACATTGGACCGCTTGAAAACATTAAGTTGTCTGCTAACTGGATGGCAGCAGCTGGTCACCCTGGCGAAGATGCGGGTCTTTACGAAGCAGTTAAAGCGGTGGGTGAAGAGCTTTGCCCTGCGCTTGGTTTAACCATCCCTGTGGGTAAAGACTCTATGTCGATGAAAACCCAGTGGGATGAGAATGGCGAGCAGAAGTCAGTAACCGCACCATTATCACTTATTATCACCGCGTTTGGTCGTGTTGACGATGTACGTAAAACGGTTACTCCGCAGCTACGTACAGATAAAGGTGAAACCTCACTTATCTTGGTTGACTTAGGTGCAGGTAAAAACCGACTAGGTGCTTCAAGTTTAGCGCAAGTTTATAAGCAATTAGGTGATGTAACGCCAGATGTAGATAGCCCTGAATTACTAAAAGGCTTTTACAATGCAATGCAAGCGTTAGTCGCTGATAATAAGTTACTTGCTTATCATGACCGTTCAGACGGTGGTTTATTTACCACAGTGGCTGAAATGGCATTTGCGGGTCATACTGGTGTGACTGTTAATTTAGATGGTTTAACAGGTTCTGACATTGAAGCACTTTATAATGAAGAGCTCGGTGCGGTAATCCAAGTTGCTAACAGTGATTTAGAGGTCGTGAATGCAGTATTTGCTGAGCATGGCATTGCTGCAATCAGCCATGAAATTGGCACACTTAACAGTGACGACAGTGTGGTATTTAACCGCGCTGGTAACCCTGTACTTAGTAATACGCGTACTGAATTACGTACTATTTGGGCAGAAACCACCTACCAAATGCAAGCACGTCGTGATAACCCTGATTGTGCTAAGCAAGAATTTGATGCAAAGTTTGATGTTAAAGACCCTGGTCTTAACGTTAAACTAAACTTCGATTTAAATGAAGATGTGGCAGCACCGTATATTGCGACAGGCGCTAAGCCTAAAATGGCTATCTTACGAGAGCAAGGTGTTAACTCGCATTTAGAAATGGCAGCTGCATTTAACCGTGCTGGTTTTGCGGCAGTTGATGTACACATGAGCGATATTCTTGAAGGGCGTTTAAGTCTGGAAGAGTTTAAAGGCTTAGTGGCATGTGGCGGCTTCTCTTACGGTGACGTGTTAGGTGCTGGTGAAGGTTGGGCTAAATCAATCTTATTTAATGATATGGCACGTGAGCAGTTCCAAAGCTTCTTTGAGCGCCAAGACTCATTTAGTTTAGGTGTGTGTAACGGTTGTCAGATGTTATCAACATTAAAAGAGTTGATCCCTGGCACTGAACATTGGCCACGCTTTGTGACAAATAAATCGGAACGTTTTGAAGCACGTTTTAGCTTAGTTGAAGTGCAAGAGAATCCTTCGGTATTCTTCAACGGTATGGCGGGCTCTCGTATGCCTATCGCTGTGTCTCACGGTGAAGGTCATGCTGAGTTTGCTAATGATGCAGCAGTGAAAGCAGCGCTTGAGTCAGGTACTGTAGCGGTTAAGTTTGTTGATAACTACGGTAACCCTACGACACAATATCCTGCTAACCCGAACGGCTCGCCAGAAGGTATCACAGGTATTACTTCAGCTGATGGCCGTGCTACAGTAATGATGCCACATCCTGAACGTGTATTCCGTGCGGTTGCTAACTCGTGGCACCCAGATGAGTGGCGCGAAGATAGCCCATGGATGCGTATGTTCCGCAATGCACGTAAAAATGTAGGTTAAACTATATTTATACACACTAGATTCATTATCTAGTACTAGAATAAAAGGCTGCACTATGCAGCCTTTTTTGTTTATGCTGGTCAAAGGTCAAAGGTCAAAGGTCAAAGGTATTTTAAGGATAATATGTTTAAGCGTGTAGGTTGGGGGTTATTAATTCTAGTGCTAAGTGTACTTTCACTTGGTTATATTTTTCGCATGCCGATCACCTTGCATTTTGTTGCTCCTTCACTGCATCAAGCTGGAGTTGAACTGCATTGTTTGGATTGGTCGTTAACAACCAATCTGGATCTCCATGTACAGCGAGCATGTATTGGCTATCAAGGGCAGTTGCTTGAATTAGCTGATATTACGGCCAATACTCAAAACATCACGGTTAACCGTGCAAATTTAATACTGGTAACTCCCGATTCTTCGACTCAGCCTAGTGTGGCTAAAAAGCTTGCTTTGGCGTTACCGCAAGCTCGCCCGTTGTTACACCTAAAACGTTTAGTGATCACTCAGTCTCAATTAAAAAAACCACTTATTATCAGCATAAATGAGCCGGTGTTAAATCAGTTTGTTGTTACTGGTGATGTGAAAGCTGAGGTTGACGTTAAAAATACCAAGTTGGCAGGAAATATTGAGCTTGATGAGCGACTACTTTCTACAGTTAAGGCCGCGACTGTAAACTCGATTGCAGGACTTAATTTAACTAGCCAACATAGATTCGCTTTTGATGGTATTGTACTCGATATAGATACTCAGCTAGGTGCTGATTTCACTTACGCCATTAATACCTGCTCGATGACAATTAAAAGTAGTGGCAAAGTCAGCAGTCACTATAACTTAAATTCAAAAACATTAACCCTAGATGCTCAGCAATTAGCAACAACACTCAATGGCAAAAATGAGTGTTTACAAAGTTTGGCTGGTGTTATCGATGATGATGCACAGCAGCAATTTGTTACTCGGCAAATACCGTTAAATTGGCGATTAGTTTTACCTAGTAAGATAATTGTGCAAGACACTCAATTGACATTAGATCAGCTAACATTGCAGGCAGGATCACAACTGCTCATGAATGTTAAACAGTTAGCGGTTGATATAAAGAACCCTTTAGAAACCCTATTGGCACAATTCGCGTTGTCGTTTTCGAGTGATGATATTGCATTATTAGATATAGCCGCGAGTGTTGTTAGCAGTGATATTGATGGTAACTATCAGTTAAAAGTGGCTGCGCTGCCTGATTTTATCGATGTTGATGCGCAGCATATTAGTGCACAAGGGCATTTTTCAATAAATAGCATATTGGCTGCACAGCCTGCTCTCGAATTGTCAGCACAATTAGCGCTGGGGCAATTAAAAGTGCATGATATTGGTATTGATAATTACCAAGCAACTTTTAAGGCGAAGCTACAAAGTAATCAATACTTAACCGCTAGCTTATCGAGTCAGATTGATACTGTTAATATGGGGAGTATTAAACTATCTCAGCTGACGAATCAGCTAACTGCTGCAGGAAGTTTGTCAGCAGGAGAATTGTTTTTTGATTTAACTAGTGAAACAAAGTTAGCCAAGCTACAAACGGAAGAGTTACGACTTAACGATATTCGTATAAGCTCAACAGGTTTACAAAGTCGTGCTCTGCAAGCATCTCATCATATATATGTAGAGGGGATAGAGCTTGTGGCAATGCATAATATAACAAGCACAGCTCATCCATTTGAGGTGATAATTTCAGAGCAGTTAGTTACTAAGCTTAACCCACTGCTTCATCAATTTGTGCCGCTTGCAACCTTAACAGATGGTAAAGTCAGTGGCCGTATTGCTGGTGATATTAATCTGCAACAGGCCGATCTCTCTTTACAGCTAGTCGGTGTAAGTGGTTTATACACAGATTACCTTGCTAAGCATTTTAATACTCAATTTACAGGTCGTTATGATTCAGGGCAGCTTAATGTTGTGCCTTCTACATTTGAACTAAATGAATTACGAGCTGGTGCTGTGGTGAAGCAGCTAACAGGGTTTTGGCAAGTACAGGCAAATGAACTTGCTGTTACGGAGCTTACAGGGAAGGTTATGGGAGGGCATTTTTTGCTGGATAAATATCGCCTTACAGAAGAGCCGCAACAAGCATTAGTTACATTTGACAATATAGATGCTAGCAAGGTCATTACCCTTGATGCTAAATCGGGTATTAGCTTAACTGGAAATGTAGCTGGACACTTGCCTGTTTATTTCACAAAAGCAGGTATTGAGGTTAAAGGTGGGCAGCTTGTTAATCAAGGTGCTGCTAAATTACTTATCACTGATAATGCAGCTTTTAATTCGGTAAAGGCTCAACAACAAGAGTTAGGGCCTATACTTGGCTTGCTTGAAAATTTAGATATTCAGAGTATTAAAAGTAGTGTTAACTTAAAACCTGACGGCTGGATGACCTTAGGCGTTAATTTGCAAGGGTATAATCAACAGCAAGCACAGCAAGTTAATTTTAACTATAATCATGAAGAGAACGTGTTCACACTATTACGAGCACTGCGCTTAAGTGATGAAATTACGCAAAAAGTTGAACAAGAGTATTCAACAAAAGGAAGTAATAATGACTAAATGGTTAGTAATATTAACCGCATTGGGATTACTCAGTGCATGTACGCATCGTGTTGAGGTGGCCGCTAAGGAACCTATTACAATTAACTTAAATGTTAAGGTCGATCATGAAATCCGCGTAAAAGTTGATAGAGAACTCGACAGTTTATTTAGTGATGACAGCGAATTATTTTAAGGAGCAAGTATGAATATAGTAAAAAATAAAAAACTAAGCATTGTCACTTTATTAAGTGCGGTGTGTTTGTCGTTTTCGGCTTGGGCCATTTCGTTAGATGATGCAAAAAATCAAGGGCTAGTGGGTGAGGACAGCTCGGGTTATTTAGGCCTTGTGGTGCAAAATGCAGAGGCAAAAGTGGTTGTCGATGAAATTAATGCTAAACGTAAAGCACAATATTTAAAGCTCGCTAAAAAGAACAACTTGTCGCTTTCTCAAGTAGAAGCGCTGGCAGCTGCTAAAACGATTGAAAAAACCCAATCGGGTCACTTTGTTGAAGTGAACGGAGAATGGGTTAAAAAGTAACATTCCTTTTTACTAAAAGCTGAGTGATTAAGCACTCGGCTTTTTACATCCAGCAAGTAATTGTTGCCAAAAGTCGATGCCTTTTCGGCGAGCTAAATTGATGTTGTGATCTGGAATTGATTCAGGTTCATTATAATCATCAAGTGCTGCACTCATGCTAGCCTCACGAATTAGATGTAAGGTAGGAAAAGGCGCGCGGTTAGTGTAATTTGCTGCATCATTGTCATCGCTATCAGCAAACACATAGTCAGGATGAAAGTTGGCTATTTGATATTTACCTTCAAAGCCTTGGGCAACTAATAGCGCATTGGCTAAATCCACTAAATCTAAAAATTCCTCAAAGTCAGTAAAGCCTTGTTCAAACATCAATAATGTAGTCTCTCGAGCCGGTTGTTGATCAAGTTCAATACATTGTTCGATCATCTCCATCACAGCATCATCAATGCTGGTTGCTTGGCTGGTTTGATAATGAATGCAATTATTTTCAACTTCTTTACGGGCAAAGGGGCAAAAGTTATATTTAACAATGACATTAGCTACCCATAAACGGGTTTGTTGTTCTGGTAAGGTTAGTTTTTTTTGTTCAGTCATTGTGTGGCTCTAAAAACTTGTTAATGATGGCGATCGTTTTCGCGATGGCGCCTTGGTTGTTAGCAACACATTGTGCTGCCTGTAGACCTAGCTGCTGGCAAAACGCTGGTTGTTGATGAAGCTCGTATAGTTGCTCCGCTAACATCTTTGTATCGCTTACTTGTATACACCCACCTGATGCAATCAGTTCAGGGTAAACATGGTTGAAATTATAGGTATGCGGGCCTGTTAAAACACCGACAGAAAATGCCGCTGACTCGAGAGGGTTATGCCCGCCACGTGCAATTAAACTGCCGCCAATATAATTGATGTTGGCCATACCATATAAACATTGCAATTCACCTAAAGTATCAGCAAGGAGTACTTGCTCGCTTTGATAGTTATTTTTACTGCGGCGGCTAAAGCTTAATGGTGAGTCTTCAAGCAATGTGGCGACCTTATCAAATTGTTCTGGGTGGCGCGGCGCAATAACTAGCAGTGCATCTGGAATCTGTTTTAGCAGCAGCTGCTGAGCAGCTAATATCAGCTCATGCTCACTAGGGTGCGTGGAACCGGCAACCCAGATAAAACGCTGATTATTGTATTGGCTTTTTAGGGTATCGACTTTGTCTAACTGCTCGCTAGTTGGCTTTATATCAAATTTAATTGAGCCAGTAATATGCACTTTTTGCTCATTGAGGCCAAGCTCAATAAAGCGTTTAGCGTCTTCATGATTATGACTAGCTAAAGCGGAAATTGATTGCATTATAACCTTAGTTAATGGCGCTACTTTTTGATAACCTTGTTGCGATTTTGCTGAAAGCCGCGCATTGAGTACCAGTACAGGAATATTTTGTTGTTTGCACTGCGCCATAAGATTAGGCCAAAGTTCGGTTTCTAAAATACATATTAACGTGGGTTTAACACGCTTTAAAAAGCGCGCTGTAGCACAAGGGTAATCAATAGGTAAATAGGCGCACTGTAACGAGTCTTTAAAATTATTATGTATTTGTTCACGGCCTGTGGGGGTGTTACAGGTTATCATAAATGAATAACTTGGCTGTTGGTATTGTAGCTCTTTAAGCAAAGGCGTTGCAGCAAGTACTTCACCAACTGAAGCGCAGTGGATCACTATTAGATTACCTTTTAATACTGTACTTTCTTGTGAGGTTTTTTTTACTGTAATGAAGCCAAACCGTTCAGCAAAGTGCGCGCGATAACCTGCGTTCTTTTTACCTCTAAGTATATATAAATAAAAGGTTATGAGAGGACTTAGCAAATAAAGAATCAGTGAATAAAAAAAGCGTGCCATTTTTCAGCCTCGAATTATAAACACTAATGATAACGCGGATACCCTTTAAGCAAAATGCGAAATTGTTAAAAAGCGTTAGAACAGAGAGTTTTGGGTGTTTAGTTGCAGCTAATTTGGTAATATTTAACTACCATTATGAAAAATACAGTCGTTATGAAATTCAAATTGATAAAAGCCGTGGTATTAACCAGTTTTATGAGTTGCGCATTGCCTTCACTTGCAACACCAACTGCTTACTTACCAATTGGCATGGATGCACAGCTTGATCATCAGCTCGATACGTTATTTGCCTTGACGTCAGGCACACCGATGACAAAGCCTTACCGCTTAACGGAAGTTGAAGCTGCGCTTGCTAAATTGCAAAATGTACAGCCAAGTTTAGTCGCGGCAATACGTGCTAAAATTAAGCCTTATCAAGGCAGCGATAATATTACTCGAGTAGGTGTTAAGCTGCGTGCTGATGGCAGCAATGCAACTAAACTTGCCAATCAACGTGGTGTGAGCTCTGATGAATGGGGGCAAGTGTTCTTTGAGGGTATTTGGCGTCCTAATGACTATACCTTGATGCAAGTGGGAGTCGATTATCGCGCGAAGCAAAATAAATTCGTTAATTATAACAGTTTTGTCAGCTTTGCCGGTGATGACCTGCAGTTAAATATTGGTTATAAAGAGCATTGGTTTTCGCCGTTTAAGCAGTCAGCTCAGATTATCTCTACTAATGCGCGTACCTCGCCATCTATTTCATTAGGGATGGTGGCACCAGCCCATAACTGGTGGAACTTTGATTTTGAGCTTTATTACTCCGAGCTTGAACATGTTGAAAAAGGCATTAGATATCAAGATGAATTGCACGATGGCACACCTCGCTTAGCTGGCACACATATTAGTTTAGAGCCTGTAGAGGGGTGGAAAATCGGCATGAATCGTATGATGCAATTTGGTGGTGGGCCACGTGATGTTGGTTTTAGCGATGTAGTTAAAGCATTCTTTGACCCTGCAGGTAATGATAATGGTGCAATAGCGGGGGGCCCTGATAATGAACTTGGCGACCAGTTTGCTTCAATAACGAGTGTTGTGAACTTTAATTGGGGTATGCCGGCAGAGCTTTATTTTGAGTATGGCGGCGAAGATACCAAAGAACACAAAAACTACCAATTCGGTAATATTGTTTATAATTATGGCGTGTTCTTACCTCAATTAACTAGCGATATCTCACTTCGCTACGAATATACTAATATGCACAGTCAATGGTATAGAAATTATATATATCCTACTTATGGTAACACTAAAGATGGTTTTGTTATTGGCCACTATGCCGCTGATCAACGTTATTTACATGATGCTGTTCCATCACGTATACATAGTTTAGAAGCCACCTATGCAGCAATATCGGATTCTTTTTGGCGTGCGAAATTCACTTTGCTCGATAATGAAAGTGGTCATGTTGATGAGTTTGGTGTAGTAAGTGAGCAATATGAACAAGGGATCGAGTTACAAATCAGTAATAACCGAAAGTGGCATGAATATAATATTGAAACAACTTTAACTTACGGCGAAGATGTCTTTGGTGATAACTATACGTGGTTGTCAGTGGCACTTTTTTGGTAGTAGCTAGTCAGACTAATTTTGAGAGGATTACCCATGTCTAATATTGATTCTGTAGCGAGCAGCTACCTTGAAAGTTTAACCCGTCACCAAGTATTGTTTGAAACGATGGAAACATACCACCCTCAAGTAATGCAATTGCTTGAAGTTTGCCACAGTACTTTGCAAGCTGGTGGAAAAGTAGTTTGGTTTGGTAATGGTGGCAGCGCAGCAGATGCTCAGCATTTAGCTGCAGAGTTTGTCGTACGCTACAAATTAGAACGTGGTCCATTAGCATCTATGGCGCTAACAACAGACACTTCCATCTTAACTGCGCATAGTAATGACTATCACTTTGATACAGTTTTTGAGCGTCAAGTTCTTGCGTTATGTAAGCCTGAGGATTTAGTGATTGGTTTAACTACCTCTGGTACTAGCGCTAATATTAACTTAGCGCTAGCTGCTGCAAATGAAATAGGCGCTTATACAGTTGCATTTACAGGCCGCGATGGCGGTAAAGTAAAAGATATCGCTAAATTATCCATTATTATTAAAGATGACGAAACCGCACGTATTCAAGAAGCGCATATGTTTATTGGTCATTGGTTATGTGAAGCCATTGATATGGTTGTAGCGGGGCAGAGGTAATGGATCTAGCGTTATTAAAAAACCTGTCTAACGCTAAAATATTAGTGGTTGGTGATGTGATGCTTGACCGTTATTGGCATGGTGATTCAGGGCGCATATCGCCAGAAGCACCTGTGCCAATAGTGAAAGTAAGTAAATTTGAAGATAAAGCCGGTGGCGCCGCAAACGTGGCAAAAAATATTGCCCGTTTAGATGGTAAAGTTGGCTTGTTGGGTTTAATTGGTGAAGATGAAAGCGGCCAAATCTTAGAGCGAATTCTTGCTGATGAACGTATAGATTCACAATTAGTCAGTGTTTGTGATTTGCCAACTATTTCAAAAATGCGTGTGATTAGCCGTCATCAACAAGTCGTTAGACTTGACTTAGAAGAGATGTTTACTGAGCAACACAGCCAACTACTTTTAAACCGTCTGGAATTAGTATTAGATGAGTACGACTTTGTTTTATTCTCAGATTATAATAAAGGCTCATTAAGCTTGATCCAGCAAATGATAAAACTTGCTAAAGGTGCTGGAAAAACAGTTCTAATTGATCCTAAATCCTCAGACTTAAACTTATATCGCGGTGCTGATTTTATTACTCCTAACTTGAATGAATTTAAGCTTGCCGGTGGTAAAACAGATTCGGAACAGCATTTAGCAGACAGTGCTCGAGCACTGATCAGCGATGCAGGGATCGCGGCCATGCTATTGACTCGCTCAGAGCAAGGTATGTCACTTATTAGTGCCGATGAAAAACACGATTTTGCAGCGCAACAGCTTGAAGTCAGTGATGTTACCGGTGCTGGTGATACTGTTATTGCAACTCTGGCGGTGATGTTAGGTGCAGGAATGCAGCCTAAAGATGCAGTGGAAATTGCTAACCTTGCGGCTGGAATTGCAGTGAGTAAATTAGGGGCAGCTACGGTATCGCCTGAAGAGTTAAGTCGTAAGTTAGGTCAATACTTACAAAAAACCGGTGAGCATTATCAAACCCCATTTGATGATGTGCTTCAGCATATTGAGTTTGCAAAGCAAAATGGTGAAACTATCGTGTTCACCAATGGTTGTTTTGACATTTTACATGCGGGGCATGTGCGTTACTTAGCACAAGCCAAAGCACGTGGAGATCGTCTAGTCGTCGGTTTAAATAATGATGAATCAATAACGCGTTTAAAAGGTCCAGAGCGCCCTATTAACCCGCTTGATGAGCGTGCTATGGTGCTGAGCGCTTTGGCATCAGTTGATTGGGTAATTCCATTTGGTGCAGTTGAAGAAAACGATACACCCGCTAAATTAATTGAGCTGATCAGTCCTGATATCTTAGTAAAGGGTGGAGATTACACTGTTGAACAAATTGCAGGCGCTGATCATGTACTTCGCCATGGCGGAAAAGTTGAAGTACTTGAGTTTTTAAATGGCTGCTCTACGTCAAAAGTGATCAGTAAAATAAAGGCTTAACGGCTATATTTTAAGAGTGGACTGGTATGCTGTGTGTAACTGCTGCCAGTCTGTAGTTTGCCAATGCATTACTTTATTTCGGCCTTGCTCTTTATGAAACGAACGAGCAAGGCGGGTCATATTAGCTTGTTGCCAATTACTGGCGGGGAGTTTTAGTTCACCGCGGTCAAAGTCAATAATGTATATCTCGCCCGTTTCATCAAATAGAATGTTGTTAATATTCAAATCAGCGTGATACACCCCATGATTATGAAAATCCGCAATCGTGTGTGCTACTTTAATTAACTCTTGTGCGCTAAAGGGACGTTGTTTTAATATATCAAGCACACTTTGTGCGCCTGCAACAGCTTGAGTAATTATATCGCCACGGTAAATTAAGCCAGCTTGCGATATTTTAGCTGCAATCGGCTTTGGTACATTTAGACCTAATTCGCACAGTTTCATCATTAATGAAAACTCTTGGTAAACACGGGTTTTTTCCAGTCCAAAAAACACATATTGATCACTTAGCACTTTACCCACTAAACCGCCACGCCAATAATGCCTGAGCACTGCTGTTAGCCCGTTATGGCAGAAAAACCATGCAGTTGCGCGACCTTTTTTGGCGCCGACAATTTTTCCTTGCTGCTGCCAATATTCATTATCAAACCAATTTAAGCTAATTTCGGCACTATGCTCAGGATGGCTTAAAATAATGTGTTCATTGATGGTTTGCTGGTTAAACATGGCGTACTTATTTTATTGCAGGTGATAGTGCTATCTTAACCTGTTTTAAAGCCGAGCATAAGTGCTTGCAATAGTGGGTGGTTAATTTAAGATCATGGTAATTATCCAGCATAAAGCAAAGGACACCTGTGACTGACTCAACCACCTATTCAGATATTTGTATTTTAAGACTCTCAGCAATTGGTGATGTTTGCCATGGCGTATCTGCAGTGCAGGCAATTCAAAAAGCGCACCCCAATGCAAAAGTTACCTGGGTGGTCGGCAAAATTGAAGCCATGTTACTAGCTGATTTACCCGGTGTTGAGCTGGTGGTGTTTGATAAAAAACAAGGCAAAGCAGCCTATCAGCAATTAAAACAACAATTTAAAGGGCGTAAGTTTGATGTGTTGCTGCATATGCAAGTGGCACTTCGAGCTAACTTAGTGGCGCGTTGTATTCCTGCAAAAGTTAAAATTGGTTTTGATTGGGCGCGCTCAAAAGAATTGCATAGCTTGTTTATTAACCAGCGCATTGCACCACAGCAGCAGGCTCATGTGTTAGAAGGCTTTAAAGGCTTTGCGCAGGCGATAGGTGTACCTGATTATCAACCAAACTGGCAAATGCCAGTCAGCGAACATGATCAAAGTAATGCTGATGAATTACTTGGTACGGAGCGATTAGAGGGGCGAATTTTTGTGATTTCTCCAGCTGCCAGTAAAAAAGAACGCAATTGGCTGGCTGAACGCTATGCTAAGCTTGCAGAACATGCCTACAAGCAAGGGTTTCATGTGGTGATCACGGGTGGCCCGACAGAGCTTGAAGTGACGCTCAGTGATGACATTATTGCAGCCACTACAACGCCAATCCTTAATTTAGTGGGTAAAACCAAACTCAAAGAGTTGCTTTGCGTACTTAAACGAGCTGCATTGGTATTAGCACCTGATACAGGCCCTGCTCATATGGCCGTCACCGTAGGCACTCCCGTTATTGGTTTATATGCCCACTCAAACCCGAAACGCACTGGACCCTATTTATATCAAAATTACGTGGTTGAGGTGTATCACCAAAACTTACTCAAGCAAACTGGTAAAACCGCTGAGCGATTACCTTGGGGTACGCGGGTTAAAGGCAGTGATCTAATGAGCCAAATAAGTGTTGATGAAGTAGCTTTGATGTTTGACCTTGTGGTTGAGAAAGAGCAATTATGAGCAATATCAATAAAGCCTTATTTTTAGACCGTGATGGCGTGGTTAATATCGATCATGGTTATGTTTATGAGTCGGATAAATTTGAATTTGTGCCAGGCGTATTTACTGCATGTAAGGCGTTTGCGGATGCAGGCTATAAACTGATCATAGTGACTAATCAATCTGGTATTGGCCGTGGTTACTATTCAGAGGCGGATTTTCACGCTTTAACACAGTGGATGATAGCCCAATTTGCTGCGCATCAAGTAAAGGTGACGGATGTTTACTTTTGCCCACACCACCCGAAAAAAGCATTACCCGAATACCTCAAACAGTGTGATTGTCGTAAACCAGCTCCGGGCATGTTACTGCAAGGTATCGCTGATCATCATATCAATCCAGCTTGCAGCATTATGGTTGGAGACAAACTAAGCGACATGCAAGCGGCAAGTAAAGCGGTTATTGGCACTCGGGTGCTTGTACGATCCGGGCAGGAGTTTGATGCGGTAGCCATCGACTCGGCAGATCATGTTTGTGATTCGTTAGCAGACTTACCCTCAATATTGCTATAGCCCAATGTAAACTGGCAGCATAAGTTGTCAGTTCCTTATTTCTGCGATGAACTACAAACAGTGCATTTGTTTGACTAAACTTTTACAATAGCCACAAAGATGAGCCGTGTTAACTTAAGTACGCTCACCCCGTTCAATAATTTGGAGATTACAGATGAGAGCATCTGCGTTTTTTACTCAGCTTCAGCAGCAAATTGAAGATGTAAAAGCCGAAGGCTTATATAAAAATGAGCGTATTATTACTTCGCAGCAGCAAGCACAAATTCAAGTTGCTTCTGGTGATAAAGTTATTAACTTCTGTGCAAATAATTACTTAGGTTTAGCGAATAGCCCTGAGCTGATCCAGGCTGCACAAAACGGCTTAAATGACCATGGCTTTGGTGTTGCGTCAGTACGCTTTATTTGTGGTACACAAGACATTCATAAAACATTAGAGAAGAAGATCAGTGAATTTTTAGAAACTGAAGACACGATTTTATATTCATCATGTTTTGATGCCAATACCGGTTTATTTGAAACAATTTTAGGCGCTGATGATGCGATTATCTCTGATTCGTTAAATCATGCTTCTATCATTGATGGCGTTCGTTTATGTAAAGCAAAGCGCTTCCGTTATGCAAATAATGATATGGCAGATCTTGAAAAGCAATTGATTGCTGCCGATGAAGCGGGTGCAAAAACAAAATTAATCGCCACCGATGGTGTGTTCTCAATGGATGGGGTTATTTGTAATCTTGAAGCGGTCTGTGACCTTGCTGATAAATACAATGCACTTGTTATGGTTGATGACTCTCATGCCGTTGGCTTTGTCGGTGAAAACGGCAAAGGCACACCTGAGTACTGCAACGTGCTAGACCGTGTTGATATTATTACCGGCACTTTAGGTAAGGCGCTTGGCGGTGCATCGGGTGGTTATACATCAGGTAAAAAAGAAATAGTTGAATGGTTACGCCAGCGCTCTCGCCCATATTTATTCTCAAACTCATTAGCGCCTTCAATCGTTACAGCATCAATCAAAGTATTAGAAATGCTCGAAAATGGCAGTGAATTGCGTGCTAAGTTATGGTCAAACGCTAAATACTTCCGTGAGCAAATGGAAGCGGCTGGATTTACCTGTGCGGGTAAAGATCACGCGATTATTCCAGTAATGTTAGGTGATGCTAAAGTTGCGTCGGCAATGGCTGATAAGTTATTAGCAGAAGGTATTTACGTCACTGGTTTTTCATTCCCAGTGGTGCCAAAAGGCCAAGCGCGTATTCGTACACAAATTTCTGCTGCGCACAGCATTGAGCAATTAGATACCGCAATTGACGCCTTTACCCGTATTGGTAAAGAAATGGGCATTATCTAATTAATTTATTTTAAACCGTTGCCTTCGCAGCGGTTTTTTTATTGAGTGTGATTCATGAAAGCATTATCTAAATTAAAAGCAGAACCAGGTATTTGGATGACGGATGCGCCAAAACCTGAAGTTGGGCATAACGATTTATTAATCAAAATTCGTAAAACCGCTATTTGTGGTACTGACGTACATATTTATAAGTGGGATGAGTGGGCGCAAAACACTATTCCTACGCCTATGGTAGTAGGTCATGAATATGTCGGTGAAGTGGTTGATATGGGTCAAGAAGTTCGCGGTTTTAGTGTTGGTGACCGAGTATCGGGCGAAGGGCATATTACCTGTGGCCATTGTCGTAACTGTCGCGCTGGGCGTGTTCATTTATGCCGTAACACCACTGGTGTCGGTGTTAACCGCGAGGGGGCTTTTGCCGAGTATTTAGTGATCCCAGCGTTTAATGCATTTAAAATTCCAGACAATATCAGTGATGAGTTAGCTTCTATTTTTGACCCATTCGGTAATGCAGTACACACAGCACTGTCATTCGACTTAGTGGGTGAAGATGTATTGATCACAGGTGCAGGCCCAATTGGTATTATGGCTGCTGCAGTTGCAAAACATGTTGGCGCACGTCATGTAGTGATCACCGATGTCAATGAATACCGATTAGACCTTGCGCGTAAAATGGGCGCAACGCGTGCAGTTAATGTGGCTAATGAAAAGCTTGAAGATATTATTAAAGAGCTTGGTATGACAGAAGGCTTTGATATTGGTCTAGAAATGTCAGGCGTACCGGTTGCATTTAATAGCATGTTAAATAACATGAATCACGGTGGTAAAATTGCCATGCTAGGTATTCCACCATCTGATATGGCGGTTGATTGGAACCAAGTGATTTTTAAAGGCTTAGTGATCAAAGGGATTTATGGCCGTGAAATGTTTGAGACTTGGTACAAAATGGCCAGTCTTATTCAGTCAGGGCTCGATCTAAACCCAATCATCACTCATCAATATTCAATAGATGACTTCCAAGCTGGCTTTGATATGATGATTTCAGGCCAATCGGGGAAAGTAATTCTTAACTGGGATTAATTATCCACTTGTTAAGAGAATTAAAGGCGGCATTTGTCGCCTTTTTTGTAATTATAAGAGAGTACTATGGCATTTAAGCATATTTCAATTACCGAAACTCAAGCACTACTTAATAAAGATGATGTCGTGATTGCTGATATTCGCGATCCTAATTCGTATCAAGCAGGGCATATTCCGGGTTCAGAGCATTTATCAAATGCCAATATTGGCGAATTTATGATGAACAAAGAGTTTGATCAGCCAATTATTATTGTTTGTTATCATGGTATGAGCTCACAAGGCGCAGCCAGCTACTTAGCTGAGCAAGGCTTTGAAGATGTATACAGTATGGATGGTGGTTTTACCCAGTGGGAAACCCAATTGCCGGAGCAAGTGGAACGATGATCGAACTGGGTAGTATAAATAATCCACGTGCAGCACAAGGCTTTATTGATTATATAAAAAGCCAAGGCTTACAGGGCGAGCTTCGATCGCAAGATGGAAAAACGGTAATTATTTGTGTTGCCCCAGAGCATTTCCATCAAGCTCAGCCATTATGGCAAGCGTTTGTAGAAAACCCCAATCATGCCCGTTATCAAGAGGCATCTTGGCAAGTAGGAAGTACGCAGTCAGCGTTGAGCTATCAAGGCCAAGAATTAAATTTAAAAGCACGCTTTAAAGCATTGAGCTGGTTAAACCAAACGGTCACTTTATTATGTGTAGGTATTTACATTGCCTTCTTACTCGGTGGCTTTGAGTCAATTTATAGCGTATTACAGTTTAAACCCGATCAACCATTAACTTGGCTTACACCTGCAATTGTGCATTTTACTGCTGTGCACTTAGTGTTTAATATTATGTGGTGGATCATGCTAGGCGATGGTATTGAAAAGCTCAGTGGTAAAAGTACTTTAGTAGGTCTTTTTTTAGTGACCGCGCTATTTAGTAATTGGGCTGAGTTTATTATGGTTGGCCCTAACTTTGGCGGCTTAAGTGGCGTTGTTTATGGTTTACTTGGGTTTTGTTGGATCCATCGGGCATTGAACCCGCAACAGCCGGCTTTAGTAACTAATGGTATTATTGGTTTTATGCTGATTTGGCTGGTATTAGGCTTTGCTGACATGTTGTTTGTAAGTATGGCTAACTGGGCGCACTTAGGTGGGCTATTAAGCGGTATGGCTTACGCCTTTACCGCTCAATTGTTTACTAAAAAAACAGCCTAAGATACTCTGTTATATAAGTACTTAGTGATATAAATATTTAGTAAATAATACTTCGCGAATGATCTCTTGCCCTGTTTCTTGTTTTAACAGGGTTTTGAGTTTTTCGGCACAACGCTTTCTGATCTCTTCACGGCCGGTGAGTGATTTAATTTTTTCTTCAGGCTCTTTTGATAAAATTTCTACCAATGCATCTCTAAGTAACGGGGTGTGATGCTCAACAATAGCAATGTTTGACATATCACTGAGCATTAAATCTACAGTAATACGCACATAACCTAACTTTTTATTACTCTGACCAATATAGTTGGTAATGATATCGGGTTCGAAACCAAAGTAGCCCACAGTTGATTCAGCTTTGCTTGCAAAGCTGCTAAACAAGCTAATAAAGAAAGTGCTAATTAATATGCCAGCGTAAAGCGTTTTTTTCATATTCAGTAGAGAGCCCTGTAATTAATTGTTATTAGTCTATACGTAATAATGGCTAAGATACAGGCTGATGCAGCTATTATATTCATTAATCATCACTTTTTCCCCGACGCGGGCAGTGGTATCATTTAAAGGGTTATTATTAAATAGAGTTATCGTGATCACATTTCCTATTTCTGTAACTGCGGATTGGCAGTTAGGTACATCAATCAATTCTTTGTCTTGTAACGAGCAAGACTGGCTACTTGAACCCAACTCACTGACGGCTAAATTAAAAACACAGTGTGGTGAATTCTCTGTAAAAGTGCTTAGTGAGAAAGAGTTTGAACTGAGTATTTCACAACAACAATTACTAGATTGTTCAAAGCGTATTGGTATTAATCGTGAAGTTTTGCTGCTTTGTGATGGCATCCCTATGGTATACGCACAAAGCTGGCTGCCTGCCACCGATGATATGCAACAACAGCAATTATTGGCACTGGGTAATCGGCCTTTAGGTGATGTTATTTTTCAACATCCGGACTTAAAACGTACCGAAATTGAAATAGCACGTTTTGATTGTCAGCACCCAGTACAGCAGCTTGTTAGCCAATACTCTGCAGCTACAAAACCCTTGTGGGGGCGACGCAGTATTTTTTCGTTGGCGCAAAGCCGTTTTTTAGTAGCTGAAATATTTTTACCAGAGGCTTATCTATATTTATGAAATTTGCTGCCTTACACATTGCTCATATACCGTATTATAAGCAGTTAATGCGCACCGATAAGCCTATCGGTACTTTATTGCTGTTATGGCCTACATATTGGGCATTGTGGCTTGCAAGTGATGGTATGCCAAGCCTACTTAATTTTGTGGTATTTAGCTTTGGTGTATTTGTTATGCGCAGCGCAGGTTGTGTTATTAATGATTACGCAGATCGTAAAATTGATGGCGCGGTAAAACGCACAGCACAAAGACCCTTAGCTTCTGGCTTGGTGAGTAGTGGCGAAGCATTAAGCTTATTTTTGTTGCTTATCATAATTGCTTTCATACTGGTGTTGTTACTCAGTTGGCAAACCATATTATTGTCAGTCGGGGCATTGCTATTGGCATTTAGCTACCCATTTATGAAACGTTACACTAATTTACCGCAAATAGTGCTAGGTGCAGCTTTTGGTTGGGCTATTCCGATGGCTTTTATGGCTGCAACAGATAATATCCCACTGCTTGGCTGGTTGTTATTTATCGCTAATATTGCGTGGACTACGGCATACGATACTATGTATGCCATGGTAGACAGAGATGATGATTTGAAAATTGGCGTAAAGTCTACAGCGATATTGTTTGGTAGTGCCGATCGAATCATTATTTTTGCGCTAAATGGTGTATTTATAGGTTTGTTGGCTTTAATTGGTTATACGAGTCAATTAGCAATGCCGTATTGGCTTGGTCTATGTGTGGCATGTGGCTTTTTGGTTTACCAACAATTTCTAATTCATAGTCGTAATAGAGAGCATTGTTTTAAAGCTTTTTTAAATAATCATTATGTCGGTATGGTCGTTTTTATTGGCTTAGTGGCGTCCTTGCCATTTAATCTATAGTGTTAGCGAGGTGGATCAATAACGCCACTGATTGAAGTGTTTTTCCTAAACCAACCCGCAACTGAATAGCGATTATCAATTGTCGGCAGTACTTCATGCATAAAGCGTTCGCTTTCAAACATCACGAACGTGCCAGCTTTGGGCTGAATAGTGATTTCAACGTCTTTACTTTTAGGTTTGTAAATCACTAACTCACCACCAGATTGCACTGTATTTAAGTAAAATACAGTAGTAAATACACGGTTCGAACGCCCTTTAAATGCGTCGTAATGCTTTTTATAAAAGTCGCCATGCTGGTATTTCGCATAGTGACACTCATAATCAAATAAACCCATAAAGAAATAACGATTCAAGTTTACTCTAATATCTTCTAGCGCATTTTGATAATCAATTTGAGCTTGGCTACTACCATCAAACCAAAAGGTCTTGTCGGTGCGTATGCTCTTGTCTATTTGTAAATCCTGCTGACGGCCAATACCTGCTGATTTGAAATTGGGGTTGATACGATAACAATCTTCTATCAACGCGTTAGTCAGTGTTTCAGCAAACATATTTTCGATCACGGCGTAGCCATGAGTTTCTATGTCAGTTAAATAACGTCCAGGGATCAGGTTAAGGCTCATTAATTGTACTATATAGCAGGGAAGGCGCGTAGTTTAGCTTAAAATGATGCAAAGGTACTACTGAAGATTTAGAAACCAAGCCTGAGTTCTGCTTTAGGCTTGGTTTTCATGCTGTTACTTAAGAATTAATTGATAACGCTGTCTTTTCTATTAATGACAGGAGCTGGTTTATTGGGTCGTCAGCAGTAACTTGCTGGCTGGTTTGTACAATCAATTGCTCATGAGCTAAGTTCTTATTGGTTTTTAACTGGAGCAGATTATTATTCTCTGCGACCGAACTTGCATGTTCAATACTGCTAATTGCAACATGGTTTGATTTACACAACCCGTCCATTACTTGCTCAATACTGCCAACTTTTATACTGCTGGTCTTGTTTAAGCTATCGACAGCCTCATTCAACATAGTTTGAATTTGTTTTGATTGTGAAAAACAACTATACATAGGGTAATCATTTAAATCTTGTTTGCAAAGATTGTTCTTATTCGCAAGAGGATGGCTTTTTGCAACGAATAAAATAAGTTGATCAGGTAAGTGTATGTCATTGCCAATACTATTAACTGCTTGCGAACAAACGCTAATATCAATTTCACCTAATTGCAGTTTACGAACCAACTCACTTTGTTCTTGTAGTTGCATTTCGATTTTTACATGAGGGTATTGTGCTAAAAATTGGCCACATGAAATAGGCACTATGGCACTAGCATTATTGGTATAGCCAATCACCAGCTTTTCACTTGCACAGCCATTAACGGATTTAAATAAACGCTTTTTAGTTTCTTCGAGCTTGCTTAGAGTGTCTTGTGCGTACTCTAAAAAAAGCTCACCTTCAGTTGTTAGCTTCACGGAGCGAGTCGAGCGTTTGACTAATTCATAGCCAACTTCATCTTCTAAAGTCTGAATACTGCGCGTCAATGCTGAGGTACTAATTTTTGTTGTTTCGGCCGCTTGGCGAAAATGTCGTAGCTGGCCTAAAGCTACAAATTGCTCTAATTGTTCAAATCTCACTTTTATAGTCCTTTGTATAAGTAAGCCGCACTACTGGCGAACATAATTGATATTATTTTAATAGATAGTAATCCATTGTACCCAATTTGAAAAGCGCATTTCACACAATTGTTACAACTATCAGTTAGGGTAACGCTCTTTTATCTCCAAAAAAAGTGTTAAATTGTTAATAAATATGTCCACAAGTTTTGGATCAAACTGTTTGCCACTCTGTTTCTTGAGCAAATCGAGTACTTCTTCAAGAGGCCAAGCTTTTTTATAGCAACGATCACTGCCAAGGGCATCAAAAACATCCGCTAGAGCTGTAATACGACCAACAATGTGAATATCTTTACCTGCAAGTTGATTAGGATAGCCTGAGCCGTCCCATTTCTCATGATGTGTATGAGCAATGATTGAACCACATTTTAATATTTCGTTATTCGAATTCTTTAGAATATCATAACCAACTTCGGCGTGAGTTTGCATAATGGCCCACTCTTGATCATCCAGCTTACCGGGTTTATTGAGAATATGATCTGGAATACTTATTTTTCCAATATCGTGTAAGGGTGAGGCGAGTTTTATCACTTCACACTCAAAGTTATTTAAGCCATATAACTTACCTAACAGTTCACTATAGTGCGCAACTCTTTTAACATGTGAACCGGTTTCTTTTGAACGTTTTTCAACGGCTTCACCGAGAATGTACGATAGCTCTTTTTGCGAATCCTTCATCATTTCGCGTAATTTCAGGTTATCGTAAGCCAGAGCAATATTGTTGGCAAAAAACTCCAAAAGTTGATAATCGGTGGTTCCTAATAACGAGCCTTTATGTACATACAGCATTGTTTCGAGGCCTGCCTGAGTTGGAAAATAGCCAATGTAGTCATGCATGGTTTTTTGGGATGATTTGCGATTGTGTGCCTCAACAAATAATTGCTTTACATCTTCGGGGATCATATTGGCATTAGGTTCAGGCTCAACACCAGAGGCTGCCAGTAGCTTAAAATCAGTGGCAGGAGATGTTTGTTGGTTAACAGCTGCGGCACAATAAATTTCAGTGTCATCTAAGCCCATAACATTGGTTACATGGGATAAAATTGTTGATGCAAATTCATGGACACTATCACATTTTAAAAATGAGCTAGAAGCGTTGATTATTTTTTCAAGGCCTTTTCTATGACGCTCAATAATTTGAATATCACGATGTGAACGCAGAGCTGAATACAATAATGTTTTCATTTTTATTGCCGTCAGCTCGGTTTTATTTTTGTAATCGTTAATATCGTATTCACGGATCACCGCTTCTTCAGGGGCTTCGCCAGGTTGACCCGTTCGAAGAATAAGGCGGATGTCGTGGTTATTGATATCATCACGGATAAATTTTATTAAGTCTAAACCTGCATGGCTAGTTTCCATTACCACGTCGATTAAACCAACCGAAAAATCGAGATTTTGTTGCAATAATTCTTTTGCGGCTTTCGCTGAATAGGCATGATGTAAACACAAAGCTTTATCTTCAAAGGTAAAGCCAGATAGTACAAGTTTAGTGACTTGGTGAATATCATCCTCATCATCGACCACAAGGATATTCCAGAACGCTTGTGGTGACTGAGCTTCTGACTCTTCAATGACATTTTCTGAAAATAAAAAGTCGTTCACGTTTACACCTTTAGTTTAATCATCCTGCTAAAGAGTATAGTGCTTGTTTTTTAGTCTGCCTTGTTGCTCAGTGGTTTTTTTTCAATGTTTTTAAGCTCAATTTCAATCGCATCACATGAAATATGTATTTCATATAAAGAGGTTAGCAACGATAGCGCAAGGCTGGCTAAGCTAATACCAAATAAAATTACGCCAGTGGTTTTAAACTCAATAAATAATGCAAACATTGAGAATGTACACATTAAAAAAGAAGCAACGCCATAGACTTGCATAGTTCGAATGAGTCTAATACGTTTCCTTAGGTTAGTAATTTGTGCAACGACTAATGGTCGAATAGTGTCACCTTCACGGGCATTAAGTTCACGAATTAATTGTGCTAGCACTAAAAAACGATTGGTATATGCTAATAACAATAAAGAAATTGCAGGGAACAGCAGTCCAGGTGTCGTGAGGGTCATGATTATTTCCTATATAACAATTACTTCGCTTAGAGTAGCTTAGGGTAATTTAATCGCAAAGTAAAAGAGGTTGTCATTGCAAAATAAAATAAATAACAACAATACAGAGCAACCCCCATTTCAATGGTTAACAATCTATTGCGCTGCAAATGCGGTAGAGGCAAACATTGTCAAAGGGTTATTACTTAACAGCAATATTGAGTGTCAGTTACTCGGTGAGTCCTTACAAGGAGCCGTTGGCGAAATACCTTTAGATCAAACCCAAGTGAGAGTGCAGGTTTTTGTGATTAAAGAGCGCCAGGCGCGGCAAATATTGGTAAACTACACTCAAGTACAACAATCCGCTCCTGATTGGGTATGCCCCAACTGTAACGAGCATAATGGGCCAACATTTGAAATTTGTTGGTCTTGCAGGACACCAAATAATGACTAAAGCGAATAATTTTCAGCGTATAAGAGAGCTTAACTATTTGCAACAAGCGGTACTGGCAGCAGCATTAATTGAACGTATGCTACCTAATTATGGTTTATTTAGTGAAGCAACAGGATTTGGTGACGAAGCTATTTTGCGTAGTGCACTTAATTTGTGTTGGGAAAAAATCTTACTGCCGAAAAGTAAAATAAGCCTTGAAAAGCAAATTGAGAAAATAGAGCCTAATGTTCCAGAACTCACTGATTTTGATATGTTCGGTACTTATCCAGCGATAGATGCCGCCACTGCCTTATTAGGTTTAATGCATGGTTTAATTGCCAAAGATGAGCAAGAATTTATCAGCATTAGTAAAATCTCTCAGGCGACTGTTGCGCGTTTTATTGAATATCAATTAACGGTTGAAGGTGAACTGGCTGATAATACAGCAGTACGTGAACATCCGTTAATGCAATACGAAATTGAAGTGTTAGGCGAGTTAATTGATTTTGTTGAGCAGATGGGCAGAGTAACAGCTGAAAATGTGAAAGCGTTAAAGCAACACGCTATCGCTGATGGACAAACAAACATTGGTATTACACTTTAAGTAACCAGAAACTCTGGTTAATAGATTTATTTTAAGAATTTAAAAGTGCCAAAGGGCATGGGAGAAAACTGCAGTGCGAATTTTAGGCATTGAATCGTCGTGTGATGAAACGGGAATTGCAATCTATGATGATGAACAAGGTTTACTTGCTCATCAACTCTATAGCCAAGTAAAAGTGCATGCAGATTATGGCGGTGTAGTGCCTGAACTTGCATCTCGAGATCATGTTCGTAAAACCTTGCCATTAATCGATGCTGCTTTTGCACAGGCCGGTTGCGGATCTGAAGATATCGATGGTATTGCTTACACTGCAGGCCCAGGACTGGTGGGAGCATTATTAGTGGGTACTTCAATTGGACGCTCACTTGCCTATGGTTGGAATATTCCAGCAGTGGCGGTGCATCATATGGAGGGCCATCTACTGGCGCCCATGCTTGAAGAAAACGTGCCTGAATTTCCGTTTATTGCTTTACTCGTATCAGGTGGACACACCATGATGGTTAAAGTCGCTGGGATTGGTCAATATGAAGTATTGGGTGAATCGGTAGATGATGCCGCAGGTGAAGCATTTGATAAAACAGCTAAGTTACTTGGTTTAGATTACCCAGGTGGGCCACGGTTAGCTAAACTTGCTGAGCAAGGTGTTTCTAAGCGCTTTATTTTCCCACGACCAATGACAGATAAACCGGGCCTTGACTTTAGTTTTAGCGGCTTGAAAACGGCGGCTGCAATTACTATTCGTAATAATGACGATGATCAGCAAACCAAAGCAGATATCGCTCATGCGTTTCAAACCGCAGTTATTGATACATTAGTTATTAAATGTAAGCGTGCTTTAAAGCAAACGGGTATAAATCGCTTAGTAATTGCCGGTGGTGTAAGCGCCAATATAAAGCTACGTGCGCAACTAGAGCGGGTAATGCAAGGCATGAAAGGACAGGTTTATTATCCGCGCACAGAGTTTTGTACTGATAATGGTGCCATGATCGCCTATGCGGGTATGCAGCGCTTAAAGGCTGGGCAGTTTGCCAGCCTTGATATGAAAACGAGACCACGTTGGCCGATAGATAGTTTAGAGGCTATTTAAATTTAAGTATTGTTATCATCTTTAGTTGGTGGCGTTTTTTTGTCACCAATTTTAGGTTCTTTGCCACTAAATAAACGTTTAATATTGGCGTGGTGGCGAAAGATAATCAAAATAGTTAAAAATGTTACTGGTAAGGTATAAAGCGGTTTGATCCACCAAGTGTATAATGGCGCTAAAGAAACGGCGACTAATGCCCCAAGTGACGAATAGCGTGTAATAGCAACAACAGCCACCCAGGTTGAAATTAATAACCCGCCTAACAACAAGCCAATGGGTAGCAATGTTCCAAACGCAGTTGCAACTGCTTTACCGCCTTTAAAGTGAAAGAATACCGGAAACATATGTCCTAAACATGCAGCAACCCCTATCAATCCCAGCATTAGTGGTTCAAGTTGTAAAAAATAAGCGCCCCAGACAGGAATAGTCCCTTTGAGAATATCAAACACTAAGACTAAGCAGGCTGGAACAGCGCCACCAAGACGATAAACATTAGTTGCGCCTGGGTTGTTTGAGCCATTGCTGCGAGGATCGGGTAGTTTAAACAGCCGAGACACTAGAATGGCTGATGAAATCGACCCGAGTAAATAGGCTAAAACTAACATTAAAACGGCTATCACGCGCTTCCTTATTTTTTAATCGCAGTTTTTCGGCTATCATTGGCCGCAAAAATTGCATTCATACTTTTCGTGGTTCAAATAGCAGATACATAATGTATCTATACGCTTATATCATATGGGTAATTTTTACATGATGTACCTATAGGCTATTGTATGGGTAATTTTTACATAATAAAACACAGTTAAAGTGTATAAAGGCTATAAATGCAAATTATAGCCGATGTAGACTCAAGTCAATGAGTTTTAAGTTTTTGCCAGTTGGAGCAGTTATGGATAAGGTTTTTATATCGCAACTACATGTTGACACTATCATAGGCGTGTACGATTTTGAAAAAGAAACTAAACAGAGTTTGTATTTTGATATCGAGATGCTGTGTGATATTAAACCCGCAGCAAAAACCGATGACATTGCCTTAGCACTTGATTACGCAAAGGTAAGTGAGAGAGTAATCGCGCACACGACAGCAAAGCCTGTTGAGTTATTGGAGACCTTAGTAGAGCAACTAGCGGCTATCATTTTAACCGAGTTTGCTACAACACAAGTTACCATTCGAGTTAGTAAACCCGCAGCCGTCGCGCAAGCACGCACTGTAGGTGTTGAAATTACCCGACTCAAGGCACGTTAAGATGGCGCAAATTTATATTAGCCTTGGCTCTAATGTTGATAAAGAACATTATATCCGCCAAGCGTTAATTGCCCTAAAAGCACACCTTATAGAATTCGAGCATTCCAGTGTCTTTGAAAGCGAAGCAGTTGGCTTTGCAGGTAATAACTTTTACAACTCAGTCATTGGTGCACAAACACAGATACCGCTTCCCCAGTTATGTCAGTTACTCAAACAGATTGAACGAGAGAATGGTCGTACAAATAATGATAAAAAATTTAGTCCGCGTACACTCGATCTAGATTTACTGTTTTACGATGATGTAGTGTGTGATTCTCCTGCACAGTTACCCCGTGATGAAATCACCAAGAATGCCTTTGTTCTTCAGCCTTTGGCAGAAATAGCTCCCGATTTTTATCATCCTACAGCAAAGCAAACAATCGCTCAGTTGTGGGATACTTACAACAACCCCAAGCAAAAACTATGGAAGGTGGAGTTTACTAACCCATGAGTATTATCGAAATTATTGTTTTAGCCCTGATCCAGGGATTAACTGAGTTTTTACCTATTTCAAGCTCAGCTCACCTCATTCTCCCTTCACAAATTCTTGGCTGGCAAGATCAAGGCCTTGCCTTTGATGTTGCTGTGCATGTAGGCACGCTGATTGCCGTTATAATTTACTTCAGAAAAGAAGTTGTCGAAATACTTACTGCATGGTTTAAATCATTTGGTGCACAAGGTGCAACAGATGACAGTAAGCTTGGCTGGTGGATTATTTTAGGCACTATACCAGCCGCTGTACTGGGTTTAATTTTTAAAGACTTAATCGAGCTCTATTTACGCAGTGCGTGGGTAATTGCAATCACCACTATTTTGTTTGGTTTATTACTTTGGTATGCCGACGTAAAAGGTAAGCAAACTAAAACAATTTATCAATTAACTTGGAAATCAGCACTGATGATCGGTATGGCGCAAGCGATGGCGATGATCCCAGGTACATCACGCTCGGGTATTACTATGACCGCCGGTTTAATGCTGGGGATGAATAAACAAAGCGCTGCGCGTTTTTCATTTTTACTCGCAATTCCAGTGATCTCAATGATGGGCTTGTATTACACCATTGAGCTGGCATTAGGGGATCATATAGTTGATTGGACAACATTAATTTTAGGTGCCGGTTTATCGTTTCTCTCTGCGTATGCGTGTATTTTCCTGTTCTTAAAAATAATCGAACGTATGGGGATGATGCCATTTGTTATCTATCGATTATTATTGGGTGTGGGTTTAATTGTCTTTTTGATGATGTAACGCTAGGTTTATAAAAGATAAACAAAAACGTCTTAACTCAATGAGCTAAGGCGTTTTTTATAAGCCAAATGCACCTTAAATTAGAAAGTGTATTTTGCACCCATCGATAAGCGACCTTTCCAGCGAGGCTCTGTAATTACATCTACATTTGAGCGGTTAAGCATAAGTAAGGGAATTATTTAACTTATATACTTATTCGTTGTTATTTAGCACAAGTGTTGTGTTAGATGGCAATGGTAACTGAACGCTATTTTTGGCATTATGGCACCTCATCTATTATCTATTTTTTAGCGCTGCGTAAGCTATGTGTGGCGGCAAAGGAATAATATGCATATTCATATTTTAGGCATTTGCGGCACCTTTATGGGTGGTATTGCAGCGATAGCTAAGTCGCTAGGCCATACAGTCACGGGCTCGGATCTAAACGTATATCCGCCAATGAGCATGCAACTTGAAGAGCTTGGTATTAAATTAACCCAAGGCTATGATGTCTCTCAGTTAGAACCTGCACCAGATATGGTGATTATTGGCAATGCAATGAGTCGTGGTAACCCATGTGTTGAATATGTATTGGACAAGGGCTTAGCGTATACTTCCGGCCCTGAATGGTTAAAGCATAATTTATTACAAAACTCCTGGGTACTGGCGGTTGCTGGAACTCATGGTAAAACCACCACTGCAAGTATGCTGGCATGGATTTTAGAATTTGCGGGTTTAAAGCCAGGATTCTTGATCGGTGGTATCGTGCAAAATTTTGGTTTGTCGGCACGGGTTGGCGAAACGCCATTTTTTGTTATTGAAGCTGATGAATACGACACTGCGTTTTTTGATAAACGCAGTAAGTTTGTTCATTACTTACCGCGCACATTGATTTTAAACAATCTTGAGTTTGATCATGCTGATATTTTTGAAGATTTAAACGCTATTAAAAAGCAATTTCATCATTTGATGCGTACACTACCAAGTAGCGGCAAAGTTATTTGGCCACAACAAGACTGTGCTCTGCAAGATGTGATTAACCAAGGTTGTTGGAGCGAAAGTGAAACACTGGGCGCTGATTGGGGATATGAGCTGATTAATGCCGATGGCAGTGAATTTGCAGTGTTACTCAATGATGAATACCAAGGCTCAGTAAAATGGCAAGCGTTTGGTGAGCACAATGTTAAAAATGCTATTATGGCGATTGCTGCCGCGCGCCATGTCGGGATTGCAATTGAACATAGCATTGCAGGGTTAGGGGAATTTATTAGTCCTAAACGCAGGATGGAGCTAAAAGCCGATATTGCCAATATTAAAGTGTATGACGACTTTGCTCATCACCCAACAGCTATCAATACAACGCTTGCTGGGTTGCGTGCAAAAGTAGGCAATGAAAAAATTATTGCGATATTAGAGCCGCGCTCAAACACTATGAAAATGGGCGTGCATCAACATACGTTATTGGCGTCATTAGCTGATGCTGATGATGTGTATTTATTCGAGCCAGATAATTTAACCTGGTCGTTAAGTGAGCAAGCCAAACAGGCTGGTATGTTATGCTTGAATAATACCGATGAGATCGTTGAACAAGTAGTCTCCCAAGCGCAACCGCAGCAACATATTTTAATCATGAGTAATGGTGGCTTTAATGGCCTCCACGACACATTGATAACAGCTTTGCAGCATAAATTTATCCAGCAATAAACCGGAGCGACAGTGCAATATAAAGAAACCATAACGCTGGCCTTTAGTGGTGCGTCAGGCGCGCCATATGGCTTACGATTACTTGAAGTATTGCTCGCGCAGCAGTTTCGCGTGTATGTATTGATCTCAAGCGCGGCGCGTGTAGTGCTAGATACAGAATCAAACATTAAATTATCAGCCAATGAAGATAAAGCCACAGAACAATTAAGTAGCTTATTTAAATCACAGCCAGGGCAGTTACAAGTATTTGGTAAAGATAACTGGTTTAGCCCTGTGGCGTCTGGCTCTGCAGCGCCGAAAAAAATGGTCGTGTGCCCGTGTAGTGCAGGCTCGGTCTCTGCAATAGCGATGGGGGCCTCTGATAATTTATTAGAGCGCGCCGCTGATGTCGTGATTAAAGAGCGTGGTCAGTTAATTTTAGTGCCACGAGAAACGCCATTTAGTGAAATCCATCTAGAAAACATGCTAAAGCTCGCAAAGCTCGGGGTAACAATTATGCCAGCTGCACCGGGGTTTTATCATCAACCGCAAACCATTAACGACTTAGTTGATTTTATGGTTGCACGTATTTTAGATCATTTAAATATTGCACACACACTAACTAAACGTTGGGGTTATGGGGAGGGTAAATCATGAGTAAAGCATTGGCTTTGAATATTGAAGGCCTTACCAAAGTATATAAAAATGGTGTTGAAGCCGTTAAAGGCGTTGATCTAAAAGTATATGAAGGTGATTTTTTTGCCTTGTTAGGCCCAAATGGCGCGGGTAAGTCAACTACCATTGGGGTGATCTCATCATTGGTTAATAAAACCAAAGGCTTAGTAGAGGTGTTTGGTCACAACATAGATTCAGATTTAGAAGCCGCTAAATCACAACTAGGCTTAGTGCCACAAGAGTTTAACTTTAGCCAGTTTGAAACGTTGACGCAAATACTGGTAAATCAAGCGGGTTATTACGGAGTTCCCCGTAAGGTGGCGCATCAACGAGCGGATAAATATTTAGCGCAATTAGGCTTACTTGAAAAGAAAGACAAACAAGCACGAACACTATCAGGTGGCATGAAACGTCGTTTAATGATTGCTCGCGCGTTAATGCATGAACCAAAACTGCTAATTTTAGATGAGCCAACCGCCGGTGTAGATATTGAATTACGCCGTTCGATGTGGGATTTTTTAAGACAAATTAATGAGCAGGGGGTGACGATTATTCTCACCACCCATTACTTAGAAGAAGCCGAACTGCTGTGTAAAAATATCGCGATTATTGATTCCGGCATTATCGTTGAAAACACCACCATTAAAGCACTGCTTGCCAAACTAGATAAAGAAACCTTTATTCTTGATTTAAAACAGCCTGTCCAGCCGGTTACCGTTACGCTTGATGGTTATAAGTTTACTATGGCTGATGATCATACTATTGAGGTTGAAGTAGCCAAATCACAGGGCTTGAATGCAGTATTTACAGCATTAACCGAGCAGGGCAATACCGTGCTTAGCATGCGTAATAAAGCTAACCGATTAGAAGAGTTGTTTGTAGGTTTACTAGAGCAAGGGCGGGGCAAGTAGATGTTTAAATATGGCGTAGCCTTAAAGAGTTTATGGTTTAAAGAGTGCATTCGATTTTTGCGTATCTGGGTACAAACACTCGTACCACCGGCAATCACTATGAGTTTGTACTTTGTGATTTTCGGTAATCTTATAGGCTCTCGTATTGGTGATATGGGGGGCTTTAGTTATATGGAGTTTATTGTGCCGGGTCTTATCATGATGTCGGTGATCACTAATTCGTATTCTAATGTGGCATCAAGCTTTTATTCAACCAAGTTTCAAAAAAGTATTGAAGAGCTGTTAGTTGCACCCGTGCCTAATTATATCATTGTGCTTGGCTATATGGGCGGTGGTATGACCCGTGGCATGCTGGTGGGATTAATTGTTACGTGTGTGTCGTTATTATTTGTGGATATTCAAATCCATAATATTTTTGTGATCATCGCGACAGTAATTTTAACTTCTGCGGTATTTGCTTTAGGCGGTTTGATCAATGCTATTTATGCTAATAGCTTTGACGATATCAGTATAATTCCGACCTTTATTTTAACGCCATTGACCTATCTAGGTGGTGTGTTTTACTCAATCACTTTATTGCCAGAGTTTTGGCAAGGCGTATCGCAGGTTAATCCAATTATTTATATGGTTAATGCCTTTAGGTATGGTTTCTTAGGCGTGTCGGATGTTGATTTAACGGTCGCATTTGGCGTGTTGTTATTATTTATTACAGCCTTATTTATATTAGCTTTAACGTTAATTAAAAAAGGTGTGGGGTTAAGACACTAATGAGTGATGCAAATTCACGAAGTATTGTATCGAATCAACAAGGCTTACATGAAAAGCTGGATGATATAGTTAATAAGCATTTAGCTGCCCAGTTTAAAAAACCCATTGCAGCTCATACGCAAACGGCGTTTGATCAAGTAAATGAAAAAGTGCAGGCTTTTAATGGGCCCATTATTTTAGATTCGTGTTGTGGGGTAGGTGAAAGCACCGCTAATTTAGCGAAACGACATCCTGATGCGTTAGTTATAGGTATTGATAAGTCATCGCATCGTTTAGATAAGCATGACATTGAATATAAACAAACCGATTCAGGTCAGTACATTTTAGTGCAAGCCGATTTAAATGACTTTTGGCGACTCGCAGTGGCGGCTAATTGGCAACCCACACATCATTATTTGCTGTATCCAAATCCGTGGCCAAAAGCGAAGCATATTCAACGTCGCTGGCATGGCGCTGCTATTTTTCCATTTATCGTTAAATTAGGTGGGCTGTTAGAAGTTCGCAGCAATTGGGATATTTATGTGAAAGAGTTTGCTCAAGCACTCAAACTCACCGGACATGACTGCACAGTAGAGCTTTATCAAAATGATTTGGCAGTTACGCCATTTGAACGTAAATATTGGGCAAGTGGTCAACAAAGTCACCGTTTAGTAATTAATTTAGATCCTGGCTCGAAATAAAAATTAAGTATTTTATAACTTAATGTTTTCGTAAATCTCTTAACCTGAGTTTAGGTTAAGAGATTGGATACGGTTGGTTTTTATTTGCAGTAATATGTGGCACAGGCTCGGCAAAGTAATAGCCTTGCATTAGTGTCACATTAGCTTTTTTAAGCGCGTTGGCGATAGGCTTACTCTCTACATGCTCAGCAATTAGCTGTAAGTTGAGTTGCTTAGCAAAGCTGGCAATATGCTCAATATATAAATAAATATCTTTATCGTTGATAATTTGCTTGATCAAACTACCATCAAGCTTAATGCCATCTACTTCTAATTTTAGTACATTAGATATATTCGAATAACCTGTACCAAAATCATCAATTATTACCCGTACACCACGATTTTTAACCATGGTTATAAATGCTTTTACCTCAGAAAAATTTGCGATAGCTTCGGTTTCCAATAGTTCTAGGGTGATATTACTCGGTAGTGGATAGCGTTTAAATTCGTTTTCTAAAAATTCAGCAAGGCTTGGGTCAAGCATATCTTGGGCTGTGATATTGATGCTCCAGCACGTACTGGTTTTTCTAAATCGTGCAAAGCATTGTGTGAGCATTGTGCGGGTGAGCATTCCATCCATGCGAGAGCGATTAACGACATCTAAGAATGATTCTGGTTTTAGGACTTCCCCGTGACAGGTGATCATGCGAGCCAAACATTCATACTGAATAATGGCATTCGTTTCATTATCATAAATTGCCTGAAAATAAGGCACAATTCTATTGTTCTCAAATGCTTCACGCACTTCTTTTGCCATTGCTACATTGTACTGATATTGGTTTTTTACATCATGGAGTGCGCTTGAGTAATTAATCACAGTGCGGCGACCTTGTTTAGCTTGTAATGCGGCAATATGAGCATTTTCAAGTAACATTGATTTATTGCCACTGGCGATGCCTGCGCACAAGGTGATGTATATAAAAGGGTCGGTAAGTAATGGGGTACTGCAATTATAAGCTTGGATCACCTCGAGAAAACCTGCATTATCTTTACCAAAAGGAGCGATGAGGACTATTTTGTTGGTCGTTAGACGAAACATCTGGCTACCCGCAGGGCGGCGCTTTTTGAAGTGTTGCAACAAGTTTTTCATAACGCGGTCGCCTACTTCTGTACCATAAAAACTGCTTATATCTTCAACTTCATTTACCCAAATAACAGCAAGTTGCAGATGATGATTAGGGGAGTTTTTAATATAATATTCAAGTGCAATATGATTGGCAAAGCCACTACTGGTATCGGTTGAAATCGCACGTTTCAATAAATACACATAAATACCGGCAACCAACAGAGCAATAAAAAAGAAAAACATAGCCATGCCCGCAGCTTTAGATACACTTTGCGCTAATCGCTGATTGAGATCGTATATGGTGATATCGGCCCCAGTTAAATAGGTGACTCCATTGGCATCGACAAAAGGGACAAAAATTGTTTTAAAATGCCCCCATTGATCTTTTGAAATTTCAAACACTGGCTCTGTTGAATAAAACGCGCCAATATTAGCGGCAGTTGCTTCAGGGTATAGATCGAGTAATTGGGTGATTTTACCGGTATTTTGATCGTTCTGAGTGTAACTCGATGCACTAAAATGTACATTACCGTCTTTTAAAACCATGGCATATACATAAGCGATATTTAACGCATTAGCAAACTCTGAAAGTTGCCGGCTTTTTTGTTGGTATTCGGTTGATGATATATATTGGCCTGCATTGATTTTTTGATGGTATTCATCACCAAGCATATGCTTAACGCTTAATGCCGCATTGAGTAATCGAGTATCAACGCTGTGCATAATATCGTTACGAGTGCTGTTGTAGGTGTAATAGATATAGCTCAATAAACTGATAAAAAACAGCATGAAACCCGCGATTATCCAATTTGTCCGTAAATTTGTATTTATCATGCTCTTCCTTGATTTATTAGCCCTTCTATTATACAAAAAAAGGCTGTATCGCCTATAAAAATATAGTTAGTTATTTGAATGATAAATATTAATCAAATTATCATTAATTTGTCATGCAATTGGCTACTTTTGTGGCTTTATACGAGACATTTCAACTCTATTACAGTAGAGTTAACGCATTTCGTGGAATCATTGTAGTTTTGGCGTTATTAGTAATGGAGTTCCTAGAGATGGATCTTCAGCTAAACAAAGCTACATTTACTGGGTATAAAGATGGATCAAAAGCGTTGTGCCGTCGCCTCTAAAGAAACTCTGATGCGTATATTTACTGTGCCTGAAGCACCAGACTCAACTTTGAGTAAAATCGAACTTGAGATCTCAAGCAATTTAGCAGGTTTTTTGAATGAGAACATAGCGGCAATTGAAAAGCCATTGCATGAGATTGAAAAAGATTTTCAATCGGCAGCAATCCCAGAAGATCCGACTTTTGTATCTGCTTATGCGCAAGATATTATGGAGCAACTTGTCGCTCATTCAGTGCATACCGCTGCGCCAAGCTTTATTGGGCACATGACGTCAGCATTACCGCATTTTGTATTGCCACTTTCTAAGTTGATGGTTGGTCTTAATCAAAACTTAGTAAAAATAGAAACCTCCAAAGCATTTACTCCACTTGAGCGCCAAGTGCTTGGTATGATGCATCATTTGGCATACGGGCAAGATGACAGTTTTTATAGCAAATGGATGCACAGTGCGAAAACGTCGCTAGGTGCGTTTTGTTCGGGTGGCACAATCGCCAATATTACCGCATTGTGGATTGCTCGTAATCGCTTACTGAAAGCGGACGGCGAATTTAAAGGGATTGGTTCACAAGGTTTGATCAGTGCCATGTTGCATTATGGATATAAAGGCCTTGCAGTACTTATTTCTGAACGTGGCCATTACTCGCTAGGAAAATCAGCTGATTTACTTGGCATTGGTCGTGATAACTTTATTGCCATTAAAACTGCAGATAACAATAAGGTTGATGTTGATGCAATGCGCGCCAAAGCCCATGAGCTAGCAGCGCAAGGTATAAAAGTGATGGCGATTGTTGGGGTAGCCGGCACGACTGAAACTGGCAATATTGATCCTCTTGATGCTATGGCTGATTTAAGCGCTGAACTCAACTGCCATTTTCATGTCGATGCAGCATGGGGAGGAGCTACGCTGCTTTCTAATACATATCGCTCGTTACTGAAAGGCATTGAGCGAGCAGATTCAATTACCGTCGATGCTCATAAACAAATGTATGTGCCAATGGGCGCTGGGTTAGTGCTATTTAAAGATCCTACAGCTACGGATGCTATAGAACATCATGCAGAATACATCTTACGTAAAGGATCAAAAGATTTAGGTAGTCATACGCTTGAAGGTAGTCGTCCTGGTATGGCGATGTTAGTGCATGCTTGCTTACGCGTTATTGGCCGTAAAGGCTACGAAATCTTAATAGATAAAGGGATTGAAAAAGCCCGCTACTTTGCTGATTTAGTGAAAGCAGATGATGACTTTGAGCTGATCTCAGAACCTGAGTTATGTTTACTGACATACCGTTATGTGCCAAAACAGATAAAACAAAAAATAGCTCAAGCAGATGAACAAACGCGTTTGGATATCTTTGCCTCGTTAAATCGTTTTACTGCCAGTATGCAAAAACGTCAACGTGAAGCCGGTCGTTCCTTTGTATCCCGTACCCGTTTAACTCCCGCGCAGTATGATCATCAACCTACAGTGGTATTCAGAGTCGTACTTGCAAATCCGCTGACATCAGAGAGTATTTTAAAAGATATACTTGCTGAGCAAAAAGAGCTGGCTAAAACAGATCCTGTATTTAAGAAATACCTTAGTAAATACATGGACTGAGCAGTAACAGTTGCGTTATTCCCAGATTGCGTGGGGATAACGCAAGCAGCACTTTCTTTGTTAGCTAAAACACGATGTTCTGATCATTTCAGTGATAATATGTTGAGATGGTTTAATTTTTTCCATCGCCAAAAATTCATCGGGTTGGTGAGCCTGATTAATTGAACCCGGTCCCATCACAATCGTTTCACAGCCCAATTGTTGAATAAATGGCGCTTCAGTACAGTAGTTCACTGCAACTGCTTGCTCTCCTGATATTTTTTCTGCCAGTTTAACTAATGCCGAATCAGTACTGCCGGTAAACGCGGGGATTGGCTCGTGCATATCCATCACACTGACTGAATCGGGATATTGGTTATTGATCTCTGTAGCTATTTTTAACAGCATCATTTGCAGTTCTTGCACACTTAGACCCGGTAAAGGGCGCATATCAATATGCATTTCACAGCAGCCACATATGCGATTTGCATTATCGCCACCATGAATGTGTCCTAGATTTAAAGTAGGGTAAGGAATAACAAAATGCTCAACTGCATATTTATTCTTTAATTGCTCTTTTAAAGTTAACAGTTTTGCAATAACTTTATGCATCACTTCAATGGCATTTAAACCACGTTCAGGATCAGAGCTATGTCCGGAACGACCGACTACGCGAATCGCGCTGCTCATATGTCCTTTATGTGTGAAAACAGGCGTCATATCAGTAGGTTCACCAATAATACACCGAGCTGGCTTTAAGTTTTTATGCTGACAAACTTGCTGTGCACCGGCCATGGTGGTTTCTTCGTCGGCAGTAGCTAGAATCAAAATTGGCTGTGTTTGAATATTCTTATCTAGTTCACTGATTGCCTGTAATACAAAAGCGAAAAAACCTTTCATATCAATACTGCCTAGACCATATAATTTATTGTTATCTTCACTTAATTTAAACGGATTATAGTTCCAACGACTATCATCAAATGGGACTGTATCGGTATGACCGGCAAGCATTAAACCACCATCTCCCTGGCCACGTTTTGCGAGTAAGTTAAAACGACCTTTAGGGCCCGACAACTCAGTAATTTCACATTCAAATCCAAGACTTGTACACCAAGTAGCTAATAAATCGATCACCCCTTTATTGCTCATAGACAATGACTCATCCATGGCACTAATTGAAGGTGCAGCAATCAATTGCTGATACATAGATAAAAAAGACGGTAATGACATAAAAAAATCCAAAATAAGTATTCAATCTAATTGCATAACAATATAAAAGTATTTATGATGAATATCAATTCACTTTTTAAGCATAAATATATTAAAGCGACGCAATGAATATAAAACGACGATAACCAGATTTCATTCATAAAATAGTGTTTTATGCACTGTTAAACCCGATTTGAATATATATGTAGTAACAAAAAACCAAAAAGAGTAACGAATGAAAGTAGTGATTATTGGCGCAAGTGGCTATAGCGGCGCAGAATTAGCAAGTTTGGTAGTAAAACACCCGCAATTAACCTTAGCTGGTTGCTATGTATCTGAGCAAAGCTTAGATAAGGGTAAATTATTAAGTGACTTGTATCCTGAGCATTTAGGTTTGCTTGATTCTCCTTTATTGCCTCTTAGTGATAGCGCTTATAACGATATTGAAAAGTCGGCCGATTTTGTATGTTTGTGTACTGATCATAAAGTGAGTGTTGATTTAGCGCCACGTTTTTTAAGCATGGGCAAAAAAGTATTTGATTTATCGGGTGGCTACCGTTTAAGCAGTAATGAAGATTATCAAACTTATTATGGTTTTGAGCATCAACATACGGAATTACTCAGTGAAGCGGCTTACGGATTGGCTGAATGGAATAGTGAAGCAATCGCTAAAGCGCAGTTAGTCGCTGTGGCTGGTTGCTATCCAACAGCAGCGCTGAATGCGTTAAAACCTTTGCAACAAGCCGGCTTATTAGCCGATCAAACCATTATTATTAATGCTGTATCGGGTGTAACCGGTGCGGGGCGTAAAGCTAGTGTAGCCACGCATTTTTGTGAAGTGTCGTTAGCACCTTATGGATTGTTTAATCATAGACACAGTCCTGAGATTGAGCAGCATTTAGGTCACAAGGTACTATTTACGCCGCATTTAGGTAATTTTCCACGCGGTATTTTAGAAACTATTTATGTGCAATTGAAACCTGGAGTTACACCAGAGCAAGTTACACAAGCTTATCAAGTGCTTGCTGATGAGCCACTGATCAGATTGCTTGGTAATAAAATGCCATCAATTAAAGGAGTTGCAAAGCAGCCTTACGTTGATATTGCATGGCAGCAGCAAGGTACGCAGCTAATTGTGATGGCAGCTATTGATAACTTATTAAAAGGTGCTGCAGGGCAAGCATTGCAGTGCATTAATTTAGCCATGGGTATTGCCCATAGTACAGGTTTAAAAGGGTAGTTAGTAATGCAAACATGGGTCATTAAACTCGGTGGTGCAGTACTCAATACAGAAGACGCGGCTAAAGCGTTATTTGAGGCGCTTGCATCGCAAACTCAAGCACAATTTGTCATCGTTCATGGTGGCGGTTCACTAGTTGATAATTGGTTGACTGAGGCTGGTTTTGCTAGTGCGAAACATCAAGGTTTACGCATCAGTCCAAAAGAGCAAATGCCTTATATTGTTGGCGCGCTTGCGGGGTGTGCTAATAAACAATTAATGAGCCAAGCAATTATCGCAGGTCATAAACCGGTCGGGCTTAGTTTATACGAAGCGGGCATTATTTCGTCACAAAAACTCAAAGCGCTTGGTCAAGTTGGTAATTGTGACGGCGGTGTGCAAAGTGTGATACCGGAGTTATTAAAACTTGGTCGTTTACCTCTGGTCAGCTCTATCGGTTTTGGTGAAGATGGCCTTTGGTATAACGTAAACGCTGATGAAGCGGCGGCGGCAATAGCTAAAGAGCTTAATGCGGAAATTATTTTTATGACTGATGTAGAAGCTGTACTTGATGCAAATAAACAGCCGTTACATCAACTTGACACAAACCAGATCAATACTTTAATTGCAGAAGGAGTAATTTTGGGTGGGATGGAGGTCAAAGTAAAGACCAGCCTTCTTGCTGCCCAGCACTTACGACGTGGCGTTTACATTTCGAGCTGGCAAAAGCCAGAAAACTTAATTGCTCTACTCGCGGGTGAGCACGTCGGAACAAAAATTACACCATAGGTTTTATATGTTTAATCATTTTTTATCGGGTCTAGAGTTAGACCAACAAGGCGCACTTAAATTACTTAACTTAGCGCAAAAAATTAAAGCTAACCCAGCTGATTTTAGTCAAGCACTGGCTGGCAAATCGGTGGTTACTTTATTTGAAAAACCAAGCTTACGTACGCGTTTATCATTTGATATAGGTATTAATAAGTTAGGTGGACATGCGGTGTATCTTGATTCACAAAATGGCGCCATGGGCGCACGTGAATCAGTAAAAGACTTTGCATTGAACATTGCCAGTTGGGCTGACGGTATTGTGGCGCGGGTATATCAGCATAAAACATTAACCACACTTGCTGAATTTTCAAGCGTACCTGTGGTCAACAGTTTGTGCGATTTATATCATCCATGCCAAGCACTTGCTGACTTTCTAACACTGCAAGAAGTATATGGCGATGTAAGCCAGCTAAAATTAGCTTATTTAGGTGAAGGCAACAACGTAACGCATTCACTGATGTTACTTGCGGCTACTTTAGGCACCGATTTTGTTGCCGTATGCCCTAAAGGCAGTTCACCAGACTCGCAAATTTTAAAGCAGGCTGAGCAAATTGCCGCAATGAATGGTGCATCAGTGATGGTGAGTGATCGTGTTGAAGCGGCTGTAGGCGCTAACGCAGTGTATGCCGATACATGGGTATCAATGGGCGATGATACGCCACTTGAACAAGTAAAAGAAAAGTACATGCCGTATCAATTAAATGCGGCGTTGCTTAAACAGACTGGGGCTGACACTGTACTGCATTGCCAGCCAGCACACCGTGAATTTGAAATTACTTCTGAGGTAATGGATGGTCCGGCGTCAAAAATTATACAACAAGCAGAAAACCGTATGCATGCGCAAAACGCATTGCTTGTTTCATTATTAAATCCAAATTTTGTGTAAGGTATCACCAATGAGTTCTATTAAAAAAGTTGTATTAGCCTATTCTGGTGGTTTAGATACGTCAGCCATCGTGCCATGGTTAAAAGAAAACTACGGTTGTGAAGTTATCGCGTTTGTTGCCGATGTAGGTCAAGGTGCTGAAGAACTTGAAGGCGTTGAAGCAAAAGCGATCGCATCTGGTGCGTCTGAATGTTATGTAGTTGACTTAAAAGACGAAATGGTAAGTGATTATATTTACCCAACGTTAAAAACCGGTTCAATTTACGAAGGTACTTATTTATTAGGTACGTCAATGGCACGTCCTATTATTGCTAAAGCGCAAGTTGAGATTGCTCGTAAAGTAGGTGCTGATGCACTTTCTCATGGTTGTACTGGTAAAGGTAATGACCAAGTGCGCTTTGAATCTTGTTTTGCGGCCCTTGCGCCTGATCTTCAAGTTATTGCGCCATGGCGTGAGTGGGACTTATCAAGCCGTGAGTCATTACTTGACTACTTGGCAGAGCGTAATATTCCATGTTCTGCATCGGCAACTAAAATCTACAGCCGTGATGCAAACGCGTGGCATATTTCTCACGAAGGTGGCGAGCTTGAAGATCCGTGGTGTCAACCAAGTGAGCAAGTGTGGACTTGGACTAGCTCACCAGAGCAAGCACCCAATGAGCCTGAATTTGTTACCTTAAACGTGGTTGAAGGTGAAGTTGTTGCTGTCAATGGCGAGCAGCTTAAACCGTATGATTGTCTAGTTAAACTTAATGATATTGCATCCCCACATGGTGTTGGTCGGGTTGATATCGTTGAAAACCGTTTAGTGGGCATGAAATCCCGTGGTTGTTATGAAACCCCTGGTGGCACAGTAATCATGGCGGCATTACAAGCGATTGATGAGTTAGTACTTGATAAAGCAAGCCGCAAATGGAAAGAAGTACTGGGCGGCGAGTTTTCACATTTAGTCTATGACGGTCGTTGGTTTACACCACTTAAAGATTCAATCTTAGCGGGCGCAGAAGCGTTATCAACAGTTGCTACTGGCGAAGTTATTCTTAAGCTTTATAAAGGCCAGGTAACAGCGGTTCAGAAAAAATCACCTAATAGCTTATACAGCGAAGATTTTGCAACGTTTGGTGCAGATGATGTTTACGACCAATCGCATGCTGAAGGCTTTATTCGTTTATTCTCGCTTTCAAGCAGAATTTCAGCACTAGCGAAGAAGTAATTTTACTACAGCCCCGTAACAATAAGGCGGGGCAGTTTAAGGGTTTGGAGAGATTTCATGGCATTATGGGGCGGACGTTTTTCTACGGGTCCAGATGAGGCGTTTAAACAATTTAACGACTCACTTCCCTTCGATTATCAACTCGCAGAGCAAGATATAGTTGGCTCTGTAGCGTGGGCAGGTGCCCTTAAGCAGGTTGACGTATTAAGTAGTGACGAACACAAAAAGTTAGTCGCTGCATTATATGAATTACTCGACGAAGTAAAAGCTGATCCACAAGCAGTGGCAACGTCAGGAGCTGAAGATATTCACTCACATGTTGAAGCTGCATTGATCGAAAAAGTGGGGGACTTAGCTAAAAAATTACACACCGGACGTAGTCGTAACGATCAGGTCGCTACTGACTTTCGCTTATGGTGTCGTGATACCGCCGCTCACATACTTACGGCGCTTGGTCAGTTAAAAGGTGAGTTTATCGCTTTAGCTGAACGTGAGCTGGGCACTATCTTACCTGGTTATACCCATTTACAACGTGCTCAGCCATTGTTGTTTAGTCATTGGTGTATGGCTTACGTGGAAATGATCGAACGTGATGAAAGCCGTTTAGCAGATGCTAAAGCGCGAATGAATTTTTGCCCTTTGGGCAGTGGGGCACTTGCCGGTACTGCGTACCCAATTGATCGGCAAGCACTTGCCGTGGGGTTAGGTTTTACCGCTGCGACTAAAAATAGTTTAGACGCCGTATCAGATCGTGACTTTGTGGTTGAGCTATTAAGCTGTGCATCAATCTCTATGATCCATTTATCGCGTATGTCAGAAGATTTGATCTTTTATAATTCGGGTGAAGCGGGTTTCATTGAGTTAGCAGATAATGTCACCTCTGGTTCATCATTGATGCCACAAAAGAAGAATCCCGATGCGCTAGAGCTTATTCGCGGCAAAACAGGGCGTGTATTTGGTGCCTTTAGTGCCATGATGATGACGTTAAAAGCACTGCCACTTGCTTATAATAAAGATATGCAAGAAGATAAAGAAGGCTTATTTGATGCCATGCCAACGTGGCTAGCTTGTATTCATATGGCGCAAGCGTGTATCAAAGGTATAAAAGTAAATGGCGAGCGAACGCTAGCTGCTGCGAAAGGCGGGCACTCCAACGCTACAGAGCTTGCTGACTATTTAGTCGCCAAAGGGATCCCTTTTAGGGAAGGTCATCATATTGTTGGTGTGTTGGTACAAATGGCTATCGCACAAGGGAATAACTTAGAAGATTTAAGTTTAGAACAATTCCAATCGGTGCATAGTATTTTTGCACAGGACGTATATGCTGTACTAGAGATAGACGCATGTATAAAAGCGCGCCAAGCACTTGGTGGTACATCTTTAGAGCAAGTTACAGTTGCAGTTAAAGATGCCAAAAAAAAACAGCAAATAACAGTTCGTGACGCTAATCTTGACGATGTAGAGTCAATTGCTAAATTGATCCAGCACTGGGCTACGGTAGGTGAAAATTTACCGCGTGCTAAAAGCGACATGGTACATTCAATCAATGAGTTTGCGGTTACCGAAGTTGCTGGAGAAGTCGCGGGCTGCGCATCACTGTATATTTATGATACTGGTCTTGCTGAAATTCGTTCTTTAGGGATAGATCCTGAAACCGGTATTACTGGGCAAGGTCGTCAGTTAGTTGAACATTTATTAGTTAAAGCCAAAAAATTGGCACTCAATCGCATCATTGTTTTGACGCGAGTACCTGATTTCTTTGAAAAACAAGGTTTCACATTCTGTACCAAAGACAGCTTACCGGAAAAGGTAATGAAAGATTGTGAACTGTGTTTACGCAGAGACAATTGTGACGAAGTCGCGATGGAATTTATTTTGAAGCAAAGTCGGAACGCGGAGATCCCGTGTAAAAATGTAGCTTAAAATCCCTGGATATAAAAAACGTACGGTTATCCCTGTGCGTTTTTTTATGCCTTATCATATCTGGTATGACCTGTTGTGTGGGATGCGCTGTAGCAAATAAAAGATCAAAAAAGATCGTTTTTTAAAATGTTGGATCAGTAATTGCTTATTACTAGATGTAAGATGGCTCAGCGTGAGTTCATCTTTAAAAGCGCCAAGCAGTTATCAGAGCGTTAAAAACAGTGGCTTATTTAATAAGTCATTTATTCAACATTTATTGAAAGGATTAATCTTATGCAAGTTACAGCTAACAGCCAATTACAAATGCAAGCATACAATAATATGCAACAATCAAAGCCAGCACTTGAACAAAGCGCTAGTAATAAAACCCTACAATCTGATACAGTGTCTATATCTAATGAAGCCTTACTAGCGGCTAAAGGTGAAGCTGAAATCCAGCGCGGTGGTGGGGTGATGCTTCCTCGAGATAAAAGGCCTCAATAGGAGTGAAATGTTTTTAACTGAACAATTTGGTTTTTTCTCCCTTTCTGCATTGAGTGCTTGGGGGTTTTTAATGGCATTTTTTTTTAATATCTTTATATACTCTATAGATGTTAAAAGAAAAACTACGCTGTTAATCAGTTCATTTATTATGATGATCTCCTATATGGCAGGGGATCATTTCTTTACATGGCTATCTTCTACTGCAGTCACATATATGCATTGGGCATTATATGATTTTGTGACATTACTATGTTTGGCGGGATGCTATCTCGTTATAAAGAACTCTACACCGTCATTTATTTATCTTGTCTGCGGTTTGTCTATAAATATCCTATTGTTTGTTTCTGTGTATTTAGATGTTCAGGTTTATGAAAATTCAACTTATTGGATTCTTTGGGACATATACTCTTTTGGTGTGAATATCATTGATTTTACAATGATAGTAGCCTTGATTGTCGATCGTGACATTTTAGGTTTAATTAGGCTTAAAAATGCAATTAAAGCATTATTTAAAACACATCACATAAAACACTCCATTTAGCCTATGTTTATAAATGACGTAGTTGGTCCGTACATCGGTGTATTTATCGAGTGGGGATTCTTAATGGTCTTTTTATTAAATTGGGTACTGTACATAAATAACCCCAATAAAAGCATAGTAATACTTTCATTTATAATGGCCGTTTCTTATATAACGAGCGAGCACTTATATTTAGTGTATTCAACTTATTTGAACTGGTTTATATACGATTTACTCACTCTTACATGCATTGGGTTATTGATCAGATATCAAAAGATTAGCCCCTCTCCAGTTAATTGCTATATTGTGTGTGGGCTTATCTTAAATGCCATTTTAATTACCGCAATTTATTGCGATATCTATGTGCGATCAAATTCTGAGCCTTGGTGGCTTTGGTCAGTTTATTCTTTTGGCGTTAATATATGCGATGTGATGATGATAACAGCCTTAGCTATAAATAAAGATTTTTTAGGCTTAAGCAAATTATTAATAAAGGCTAGGATAATCAAAGGCCTAAATAAAAATCAGGCCCTTGTTTCGAAAACTTAAAAGCGGTATTCCCAGCTGGTTTTTAATGCGCTGTTTGTATCAGACTCGTTAGCAAGTTCGTCTTTATACACTGAGCCGCTGATCTTCCATAAACCACTAAAAATAGCCTGCTGATAACCAAGCTCTAATTGTAAGCGTTCAAACGTTTCGGTGACTTGGGTTAAGTTGGTGATGTCAGTTTCAAACCAACGTAACTTCGCATAGCCGCCATAACCGTTCATAGTATGATAATGCGCACCTAATACTGCAGATTTACTTTGCTGTGGTGTTGCAGAGCCAATTAACCGATCTTTATGATTATAGGCTTGGGCATAATTAATAAATGCTTCATTAGCATCGTTACAACTAAGTTGGGCTGTACAATCTTGTTGTGTATTTGAATATTCAAAATAGGTTTTTAGTAATTGCTCTTGGCCGCCAAAAAAGCTCTCAACGCCAATTGTATAAAAAACATCACTTGGCGCTAAGCCACTGTCATTTTTTCCCATTATCTCGGTGTAAAATGCAATCGGTTGCTCTGCTATAGTGGTTGAGTATTTGGCATCTAAACTGGTTAAGCGTTGCTTATTTGTTATTACTTCCAGCGTATTAGGATTTACTTCTGTATTGGTTAAATAGTCAGAGCCCGCTGAGCTAAATGCAACCTCAAGTCCTGGTAGTGGTGTGCTGGCAAAGCGCATAGCCCAGTAGTCGCCTTTCTCACCATTACTTAAATGTGGTTTTTGTTTTGCGTAAATACCAGTCAACTGCCAGTTACCAATGAATGATGACCAACTTGGGCCGACATATTGGGTGTTAGCACGGTTAATTCTTAGCCCTTTCATTGGTGCGGCATTATTCGACAGTAGTAATGCATTGTCGTTACCTGGTCCCCACCAATGGCTTACTTGTTCGGCGCTAACAGACCAATTGCCCATTAATACTGCTAAGTAGCTGCCATGATAGTTTATGTGTTCATCATCAAGTGCCTGATCAGCGTAATTAACACTTACTTTGGCGCTAACACGGTCGCCAGTGATAGAGCCATAGCTATTAATGCCACTTTTTTGTTGATCGCGTTTGCCAAAGCTTTGTTGCAAAGTCGGCTCACTATTGTAGTTAAGCCTCACACCAGAGCTACTGCCTTGTTTAGCGTTCTCTAAGGCATGTTTTACGTGTTGATAAGCAAATCGACTTTGTGCTGATAAATTGCTGCTTTCAATTGTATTTAAATCTCTGGCAATGCCTTGCCACATCAAGGGATAACTATTGATCGGTTGTTTAATCACGCCTTGGTTAAAGAGCATCTCAATTGAGGCTCGTAATAAAGGGTCGTCACTTTCAATCCAAGGTGATGCAAACGCGGGTGTGGCAATCACAACAAGGGTGCTTAAATAGATATTTAACTTCATCCGTGTAACTTTTCCTGTAATGCTTTTACTACAATAGGGTGTACAAACTCACTGACATCGCCTTTATGACGCGCGACTTCTTTAACTAGGGTTGAAGAGATAAATGAGTTCTTTTCAGCTGGGGTTAAAAAAACACTCTCTAAATCAGGATTTAAACGACGATTCATATTGGCAAGCTGAAACTCATAATCAAAGTCAGACACCGCACGAATACCGCGGATCAGTACATTCGCACTATGATCGCGTGCTAAATCAGCTAATAATCCAGAAAAACCGATCACGCTGACGTTATCTAAATGAGTGAGTAAACTATTGGCAATTGCTACCCGCTCATCTAGGCTAAAGCAGGGTTTTTTACTAGGATTGTGAGCAACTGCAACAATTACAGTATCAAACATTTTAGCTGCCCGCTGGATCAGATCTGTGTGTCCATTTGTTAATGGATCAAAGGTGCCAGGATAAATTGCGGTGACTTTCATAAATATCATCTTAGTGTTATTTTGAGGGTTATATTAACAGTCTTTGTTGTCCAGATCAGCCTGCAAATTGCGACTGCATATTTTCATTTGTAAATGAGTTTATTTCAATAAGAAACAATAACTACGAATTATGGATTAGAAATTTTCAAGGTGGTATTTTATTGGATTATATTTGTATATACTGCGCGGCTAATAATACTGAGTGAATTATGGGCATTTACTCTAATAAAAATAATCAGAGTAGCAGGATATGAGTACCAAGGATAAAATAATTACAACCAGCATAATGCTATTTAACCAACATGGCGAGCGTGCGGTCACAACCAACCATATCGCTTCACATATGGGCATCAGTCCCGGTAATCTTTATTATCACTTTAAAAATAAAGAAGACATTATTCGCCATATTTTTGCATTATATAGTAAGCATTTACACACTCAATTTGTGCCAATGGAAAAGCAGGATGAAGCACTAACACACTTAACTGGGTATCTTGATGCTTTGTTTGAGTTGATGTGGCGTTTTCATTTTTTCTATGACAATTTGGGTGACATTTTATCTCGCGACGAAGTACTGAAAAAAGATTATATTGAGTTTCAAGAGGCTTTGTTAAGTCAAGTGCGCGAAATTGTGATTGGCCTGCGTGAAGGTGGGATGATCGCAATTGATGATGAAGATACCGTTGAACTTGCTCATATGCTAAAAATCACCGTCAGTTTTTGGACTCCTTACATTAAAGCCAGACGGTTAAGCGGTGAGTTAATGCAGCAAGATATTTATAATGGTATTTTAAAAGTGTTAGCGCTTTTTAAAGCATTTGGTACCGAGCAAAGTATCCCAAAAATTAACTTGTTACGCGAAAAATACAGTAAATTAGCGGCACAAGCAGAGCCTGTTTAATTAAACGCAGCGGTTGTTTATTTCCTAGACGTTAGATTTTTTGTTATAATCGCGCGCCCAACACGTGGGTGCGTGAATCCTAAATATTGTCTAACGAGTAAACTATGCTTAAATTTATCGTCAAACTCCATCCTGAAATAGCCATTAAAAGCCGCTCTGTGCGTAAACGCTTTACTAAGTTGTTAGAAAACAACATTAAAATTGTGTTACGCAAGCTTGACGAAAAAGTACAAGTACAAAATAACTGGGACAATATATCCGTCGTAACTAAATCAGATGACGCACAAATGCGCCTTGATTTTATCGATGGCTTACAACGGATCCCAGGTATTGTGCAGTTTATTGAAGTGACCGAAACTAACTACGAAAACCTGCACGATATTTACGAAAAAGCGTTAGATATGGTTGGCCACACCGTCGTGGGCAAAACATTCTGTGTACGTTGTAAGCGCCAAGGTAAGCATGATTTCACCTCTACCGATGTAGAGCGTTATGTGGGTGGTGGTTTAAATCAGCACGTCGATGGCGCCAGCGTAAGACTGAAAAATCCTGAAGTAACTATTCGTCTTGAAATTAAAGATGATAAAGCTTACGTCGTAACGCATACCCATCATGGTATGGCCGGTTTCCCATTACCAACGCAAGAAGATGTCTTGTCGTTAATGTCAGGTGGATTTGACTCGGGCGTTGCTAGTTATCAAATGATCCGCAAAGGCGCTCGTACGCACTTTTTGTTCTTCAATTTAGGCGGTGCGGCGCACGAGATTGGTGTTAAACAAGCCAGCTATTATATTTGGAAGCAGTTTAGCTCAACCCATAAAGTTAAATTTATCAGTGTTGACTTTGACCCCGTTGTTGCCGAAATTTTAGAAAATGTTGAAAACAGTCAAATGGGTGTAGTCCTCAAACGTATGATGATGCGTGCAGGCAGCCAAATAGCTGAAAAAATGGGGATTCAAGCGCTTGTTACCGGTGAGAGTCTAGGCCAAGTTTCAAGTCAAACATTAGCCAATTTAAGTGTGATTGACCGTGTTACCGAAACGCTTATATTACGCCCGCTGATCCAACACGACAAACAAGAAATTATAAACATCGCTCGTAAAATCGGCACCGCAGAAATGGCCGAAACTATGCCGGAATACTGTGGTGTGATTTCTAAAAAGCCTACAGTTAAAGCTAAAATTGCCGTAGTAGAAGCTGAAGAGCAAAAGTTTGATTTTGATGTGCTCAATACTGTTATTGAAAACGCACGTATTATGGATATTCGTGACATTGACGTTGAAGCTAAACAAGAGCTAAAAGAGGCCGAGTCAGTTTCTGATTTACCAGCTGATGCAGTTGTTGTTGATATTCGCTCGCCGGAAGAAGAAGATGCAGCACCGCTTGAAATTGATGGGATAGAAGTTGTGCATTTGCCATTTTTCCGCTTAGCGACCAAATTTGCAGACCTACCGCAAGACAAAGACTACTACTTATATTGCACTAAAGGTGTAATGAGTCAGCTACAGGCGCTTATTTTACATGAAAATGGCTTTGCCAATGTTAAAGTTTATCGCCCTTAAGGTTGATAGTTATTAATAACAAGCGCGAGTTAAATCGCGCTTTTTTTATGTCTGATAGCATCGAGTAAAGATTGATTGTGAGGGGTATTAATACCGAGTTGATTACCTTTTCGGCAAATATAACCGCACATCGCGTCAATTTCTGTGATGCGATTATGGGCGACATCTTGATGCATTGATGAGTAATTGTTTTTGGTATCACTCATCACTTGATAGGCGTTCGCTAATGCTTCAGCAAGTCGCACATTAATACCTAGTTTATTTGCTACGGTACACGCTTCGTTTAAGATATTTAAAATTATGCCACTAAACTGCGGTGCAGTCAGTGCGCCATTTTTCACATTGTGCAGCGCACTGAGTGGATTAATGGCAATATTAACGAGTAATTTTTCAAAGCGTAATTGTTGTATATTATTTGTGGTTGTTAATTCAGGAATAGCGTTTAGTAGATTTTTAACTTCAGCGAGTTGTGTTTTTGCTTGCTGGTTACAATCACCTAAAATGCTGCTCCCGATACCAGTATGCAACACACTAAAAGGTGTATCTTTGTAGCCCGCTAAACGTGTTGTTAAAAAATATAGTCCTTGTTGTTTTGTAAGTTCGCTATTTATTTCATCTACATTACCCATGCCATTGTGAGATAAAATTAATTGGCATTGAGCGCTTAAAAAAGGCTTTAGTTGCCTATATGCGGTGGCAACTTGATATGCTTTAACAGTAAAAATAATAACATCGACTTGGCCGTGCTCGGATAATTTAGTCAGGTTTGTCAGTTGGCAATTAATTGTTTGTTTTGGCGCGTTTGCTTGTTGATAAAAACGAGGTTCGTCAATAGCATGCTTGGTAAGTAGGGTGACCCTGTGCTGTTGACTCAAATAATGGCTATAGAGCAGCCCAATGGCACCATCGCCAACGACGAATATATTAGCCATTTTGATTCTTTTTAAAACGAGAATAAATACCGAACAACAAAAAGAAACTAGCAGCCCCAGAAAAGTCAGCAACAACATCAGCAACAGAGGCGCTACGATAAGGGATTGTGCTTTGCATTAGCTCAATAGCAATGCCATAAAATGCTAATAACACGAGGTGAACGAATACAGGTAGCTTGAATGCTCTGACCATGACGGCTGCCAGAACAAAGAAAATAGTAAAATGTACTAACTTATCTAGGTGAGGCAGTGACGATACCCCAACGCCCCTAAAATCGCGGGCAAACAAAAAGGTAAATACCAGAATACTGATTAAAAATAGGGTTTGATAAACACGCCGAGTCACGAAAAATCCTAAATCGTTTAAAAATAGACCCGTAGTATATCAAACAAATTTCGTATCGCAGCTGAACAAAGCATAGAAAAGTGTAAAGATTTATAAAATTTATATAGTATAATTATCGACAATATAAATTTGAATTAAAAATATCTTGCTAGGAGAGACTTATGCCTTCATTTGACATTGTTTCGGAAGTCGAAATGAACGAAGCAAAAAATGCTGTTGATAACGCTAACCGTGAACTTGAAACTCGCTTTGATTTTAGAGGCGTTGATGCGTCAATAGAGCTTAATGATAAAACCATTAAACTAAAAGCAGAAGCTGATTCACAGGTTATGCAGTTGTTTGATATTTTAGCGAGCAAAATATCAAAGCGCGGTATGGACGTATCAAGTTTAGAGCTGCAAGATATTTCACGTGCGGGAAAAAATGTTTTCCGTAATGTTGCGCTAAAGCAAGGTATCGAAAAAGATATGGCTAAAAAAGTAGTTAAAGCCATTAAAGACTCTAAAGTGAAAGTACAAGCTGCGATCCAAGGCGAAGAAGTACGTGTAACGGGCAAAAAACGTGATGACCTACAAGAAGCCATGCAAGTAGTACGCAGTGCTGATTTAGGGCAACCATTTCAGTTTAAAAACTTTAGAGATTAGAAAGCTAGGAGCTAGGTTTCTAGGTGCTAGAAAAAGCCAAATTGCAGCAATGTAGTTTGGCTTTTTTAGTTTAGAACTTATGGTTATTCCTAGAACCTAGAGTATTTAGATGTATAGCCGTCCATTGACTTTTGTGCTTAAAATAATCACAATAGCGACCTATTTTCAAGGTGCTTGTGGTTACTTTTCAAGGTTGTTGATTAAGTACGGCAAGATAATCGGGAAGTTGGTGGCGTTTATAGGATATAAACGAAGTCCAACACTGCCCCCGCAACGGTGATACATACTTTTAGCTAAATTTATTAGCGAGTTATGTTAAGTCCGGAGACCGGCCTTGAAGTCAATTTACTATCACTTGTGCGGTGGGCGCGGGTCAGGGGATATCATGTTAAACAAATCTACTCTAGGCGTAGCAATTGCCGCTGCGTTGTCTTTTTCTGTGTCTGCAGAGCAATCAATAGAACGCCTGACGGTAACAGCTAATAAATTTGAGCAATCAATTACTGATGTACTTGCCAGTGTAACTGTTATTGAGCGCAGTGATATTGAAACAAGTAATGTCCGTGATTTACCGAGTTTACTAGCAACCCAAGTTGGTTTTCAAATAAATTCCAATGGTGGCTTTGGACAAAGTTCTGGCGTGTCACTTCGCGGTTCAAGCTCGCGACATACACTTATTTTGATTGATGGCGTACGTACGGGCTCTGCAACCCTTGGTTATAAATCAATTAGTAATATTCCTCTTAATTCAATAGAGCGCATTGAAATTGTTAAAGGCTCTCGTGCTGCAGTTTATGGGTCTGACGCGCTCGCTGGTGTGATCAATATTATTACTCGTACAAAGGAATCCGTCAGCCTAGATGCAACATTTGGTACTGATGCTTATCAAAATTATCAAGTTGCAGGTACAACGGTAGTTGATGCTGTTAAAGCGTCGTTTAATGCTGGGTTTGAAAAAACGGATGGCTTTGACGTATTGCAAGGCGTAGCGCCGGATGAAGATGGTTATGAGAACAAAAATTTAGGATTTAATATTCGCTATGCAGATGAGCTGTTAGGTGAGCTTAAAGCGCTGGGTCAATACAGTGAAGGTAATGCACAATACGACAATGCTTTCTCGCCTATTGATAGTATCGTAGAAAATAATGAATTTGAAAATTATCAGCTAGGGCTGGGTTGGGATAAATCCTTTACCGATCATAAGCACTCAATTAATGTTGCTATTGCAACCGATGATTCTGACAACAAAGGCTATGATTACACAGGTGCGATTGTTACTAATAGTTATAAAACAAAACGTAAACAATTTGATTACCACGGCAGTTATAATGCAAGCCAATTTTTAACCGTTAATGGCGGGCTTAATTGGTATAAAGATGAAATATATACCAATGGTAAGGCTTATCTAGCGGATAGCAAAGTAGCTAAAGCTGCATTTCTTGGGGGCTATTTTGATGACAATAAAGTCATTGCAAATTTAGCATTGCGTTTAGATGATGATGAGCAGTTTGGTAATGAAACAACTTACGCCGCAGCTGTTGGTTATCACTTAAATAAGCGTGCAACACTTAGATTGAGTCAAAGCACGGGCTTTAAAGCGCCAACATTTAATGATCTTTATTTTCCTGACCCTTTATCTCCAGGTAATCCAAATTTAGCACCAGAGACATCAACTAACCAAGAGTTAGGTTTGAGTTTAGACTTTTCTCAGGCAAAGCTTGATATATCAATATTCAGAAATAATATTGAAAACCTAATTGCATGGGCACCTAATGCAGCTGGTAAATGGCAGCCAGAAAATATAAATGAAGCACGCCATGAGGGTGTTGAGTTTAGCTTTGCCAATAAAGTACTTGGTTTTGATAATCAGTTTAATTTTACTTATTTAAATGCTGAAAATACCGAAACGGGTGTAGCACAAACTTATGTTTCACCACGTACTGTGAACTGGTTTGTTGCGAAGCAGTGGGGCGATTTTGATGCCGGTTTTGATATGCAGTACCGTAGTGATCGTCAAGGTAAAGTAACAGAGCTTAGTTCTTATACGTTATGGAACTTAACTGCAAATTATCAATTTAACAGTGCGCTTTCATTTTCTGCTCGTGTTGAAAACTTATTTGATAAGCAATACAACGCGGTTGACTCAAGTATGGATTATGCAACTGGCGAAGTGTTTTACTACAATACAGTTGACCGTCGCTTCTTTGTTGGCGCCAGCTACCAGTTCTGATCTCGTTCTAGCTTAAATAAAAAAGCCCGACACCTTTGTTTGTCGGGCTTTTTTATATTTAGATGAAAATGCTTATTTAGCACTTTGCTTAGTTTACTAAAAACTGTTTATAGTCTTTTTCAAACTTTTTCAGCTTTGGTGCTATCAATAAACTGCAATAGCGTTGCTCAGGGTTTTCGTTGTAGTAGTCTTGGTGATACTGCTCTGCAGGGTAGTAAGTGGTTGCAGGGCTAACTTCAGTGACGATATCTTCGCGTATTTGGCTTTGTAATTTTGCAATATATTGATTAGTTTGCGCTTGCTGCTCGCTATCATGATAATAAATCACACTTCGATATTGGGTACCTATATCATTACCTTGGCGGTTTAGCTGAGTGGCATCATGCAGGGTAAAAAACATCGCCAGTAAGGTTTCATAGCTTATCAGGTTACTGTCAAACTTAATCTGTACAACCTCTGCGTGGCCGGTGAGGCCAGTGCAAATTTGTTTATACGTAGGCTCAGTTGTTTCGCCGCCAGTATAGCCAGAGCTTACTTGTAAAACGCCTTTCACGCGCCTAAACGCGGCATCAATACACCAAAAGCAGCCACCACCAAATGTTGCTGTTTCATTTGTTATACTCATTAGTTGTTCCTTAAAGCTATTAAATTACACGGATGATCTAGCGTATCAGAAGAACGAGCAAGGTGGTTTATTATTTCATTTAATTACAGCAGGGAAGTGTGTGGAAGTGAAAAGTAGCGTTGCTATGGGTTTGCAACGCTACGATGAGATTAAAGCTCTTTTAGCGGCCTTTCAGCTTCTTGTTGGTTGAGCTTTTGTTGTAAAAACTCAGGAGACTGAGTATTGCGAGCCAGCGCATAGTACGCCGCAGGAACAACAAATAGCGTAAGTATGGTTGCTACAATAACGCCAGTAAACACCACTACACCAATTACCATACGGCTCTCTGCACCAGGGCCTGAGGCTAGCACTAGTGGCACCGCACTCATTACCGTAGTCAAAGAGGTCATAATAATTGGTCGCAATCTTTGGGTTGCTGCTTGTAAAATAGCTTCACTAAACTCTACGCCTTTATCGCGCAATTGATTGGTAAATTCGACAATCAATATACCGTTCTTAGCACTAAGACCAATCAGCATTACAATGCCTATTTGGCTGTAAATGTTTATGGTTAGTCCTGCAACCCATAAACCAAACATTGCGCCCATCAAACCCAGTGGCACAGTGAGCATGATCACAAAGGGGTGCATAAAGCTTTCAAACTGAGCGGCTAAAACTAAGAAGGTAACAGTAAGCGCTAGAATGAAAACATACGTCATCGCTGAGGCACCTTCATAATATAATTGCGATTCACCTTTATAATCAATGGCGCCATCAATTTCGTTTTCTTCCATTGCCACTTTATTTAAAAAGTTAAGCGCTTCTTCAAGGGTGTAACCATCGGCGAGGTTAGCGCTCAAAGTAATAGCACGCATTCGGTTGTAACGATTTAGCCTTGATGCAGTGGCTTCTTCTTTTAAGCTAATTAAGCTATCTAGAGGAACCAGTTCACCACTGCGTGATTTTAAGTAAATATTTGATATATCAGTAGGATCAGCAAAGTCAGCTTTGGTGCCTTTTAAGATCACATCGTATTCTTCACCACGGTCAATAAAGGTGGTAACACGGCGTTGCCCTAACATGGTTTCAAGGGTGCGGCCAACATCCGAAACTGAAATCCCTAAATCCGCCGCTTTGTTTTTATCGATACTGATCAAAAACTGCGGGAAGGTTTCTTTGTAGTCATGGTCAATACGCACCAGTCCTGGGTTTTTCTCTGCACGTTCAATGATCCGGTCTCGCCAATCAGCTAATTGTGCATAATCATTACCTTGCAGGACAAACTCAATGGGCCGTGATGAGCCACCGCCACCAATACCACGGCGCATAATAGCAAAAGCGCGCACATCGGTGACTTCAGTCATTTTTGCACTGATCTCATCCATTACTTCCCAAGTTGAACGTTTACGTTCATCCCAGTCAGCCATACCAACAATTGCTACACCACCGCTGCCACCCCAGCCAGGTACGCGCACCAGCACTCGGCTTAGTTCGCCCGCTTCGGAATAAGGCATTAAACGTTCTTCAATTTTTGCCATGTTGGCGGCGTTATTTTCATAACTTGCCCCTTCAGGGCCACTCATCATGATAAAGAAAGTACCACGGTCTTCTTTTGGCGTAAGTTCTGAAGGAATTTGTTGGAACAGTAAATAACTAACAAAACCAGCCAGCAGTAGGGTGATTGTTAAACCACCTGAACGCGTCATATTTGAGCGTAAAGAGTTTTTATAACTTTGCTCAATCTTACTAAAGATACGGTCCATCCATTGGCTGAATTTACTCTCTTTTGAGGATGGTTTGAGTACTAATGAACACAACGCTGGCGAGAGTGTTAATGCGGTAATGCTTGAGAAGAATACCGCAGCGCTGACGGCCATCGCAAACTCGGTAAATAATGCGCCGATACGGCCATCCATAAATACCAAAGGCACAAACACCGAGATCAGCACTAAGGTGGTGGCTATAATTGCAAAACCAACCTCACGGGCGCCACGATAGGCAGCTAGTAGAGCCGGTTCGCCCAGTTCGATACGCCGGTGAATGTTTTCTAGCATTACAATCGCGTCATCAACAACCAAGCCAATTGCTAGCACCAGCGCCAGTAGTGTCAATAAGTTAATTGAATAACCCATCGCCAGTAAGAACATAAAGCTACCAACCAACGCAACAGGGACTGTTACCGCTGGGATCAAGGTAGCGCGAATGTTCCCTAAAAATAAGAAGATAATTAATACCACCAAAGCCATTGAAATAGCCAAGGTACTGTAAACCTCGTTAATCGATTCTTTAATAAATATTGACGAGTCATAGCTGTCTTGAATAGTTGTGCCTTCTGGCAGATTACGTTTGATTTTTTCAAGTTCAGCACGAGCATTATCGACCACGGTAAGTGTATTGGCCTTAGCTTGTTTAACAATACCAAGGCCAACCATGTTGCGGCCATTACCACGGAATAAGCTTTCATCGTCAGCGGCTTCTAAGTTTACATCAGCAACTTCACCAAGACGAACTAAGTAACCATCGTCACCACGTTTAATTACCAAGTTTTTAAAGTCTCGCTGCTCTTTATAACTACGCGCTGTTCGTACGGTAAAATCACGGTCGATAGATTCAATTTCACCAGCTGGTAGCTCAACATTTTCAGTTCGTAGGGTGTTTTCTATGTCACTACTGGTTATGCCACGAGCAGCCATTGCTTGGCGATTGAGCCAAATTTTCATGGCATATTTACGTTCACCACCAACACGCACATTGGAAACACCATCTACCACAGCTAAACGGTCGACAATAAAGCGCTGTGCATAATTAGACAGTTGCAATGAATCCATCGTGTCGCTATTGAGTAAAAACCAAGCAATAGGGCTTTCATCACTGTTAGATTTAGATACTTCTGGCGGGCGTACTTGCTCAGGGAGGCTATCTAGTGCGCGCGCTACACGTTCGCGGACATCGTTTGATGCGGCATCAATATCACGGCTGATATTAAATTCAATGGTAATATTTGAGCGACCATTTCTACTTGATGAATTAATGCTTTTAATACCTTCGATACCGGAAATACGGTTTTCCAGTACTTGGGTTATTTTTGTTTCTATGATCTCGGCTGAGGCACCCGTATATTCAGTGCTTACACTGACTATTGGTGATTCAATATCAGGATATTCGCGCAGCGGTAACATCGAAAAAGCCACTAAACCAAAGGTTAGTAACAGTAGGTTAATTACAATTGCAAAAACGGGGCGTTTGACACTGGTATCAGTAATTTTCACAGTTTACCCCTTCACAGTAACTTTGCTGCCTGAGCGAATTTTAATAATTCCTTCAGTAACAATTTGCTGCCCATTACTAATACCTTCATCAATGGCAACCCAGCCATTGTGACGACCTGCAACGTGAACCTCTACTTTGGTTGCTATTCCGTCTTCAATTTGAAAAACATAATGTTTATCTTGTTGTGGGATCACCGCTTTTTCTGGCACCATCATCGCTTGATTTGATCTCAGTTGTAATGCTGTATTGAGCAACATGCCCGGGCGTAATAAACCACTTTTATTCGCGAAGCTGGCTGTGACTTCAACACTGCGGGTTATTGAATCAATTCGTGCACTAACGTGTGTTACTTTACCGGTAAAGGTTTTTTCAGGGTAAGCATCATTTTGGGTCATTACTTTCATGCCAACGTTTAATTGCGCAAGGTATTTTTCTGGGACTTTGAAATCGACTTTAATTATGCTTATGTCATCTAAACTTGTAATAATTGTGCTGTTATTTACATAAGCACCTACGGAGATTTGACGCTTACCTAAAATGCCTGAAAAAGGCGCGAAAATAGTCATTTCAGCCAATTTAGTTTTAGCATTTTCAAACTGCGCTTCGGTTGCATCAACGCGAGAAAGTTGCTCTTCGAGCAATGACTTTGCGGTTGCTTGAGAGCGAGAAAGCTCAGTTAAGCGTTCAAGTTGACGTTTTTCTTCACGTAAGTTAATTGCCAGTTCTTTAACGGTGAGTTCTTCTTGCTGCGATTGCAATTGTACGAGCTTTTGACCTTTACTGACTAAATCACCGTCTTTAAAATAAATGTCAGTTACGTAATCATTTTGTGCGCTTTTTATATAAATTGCTTGATTAGCGCGGGCACTGCCGATAGCCTCAATGAGGACTGCATTTTCTTCACTTGCTACAGTGTGAGCGGTTACTTGGGTAGCACTTGCTGTGAAGTCGGATTGCTCACCTTGGCTACTTGGTAAATAAAGATAAACACATAGCCCCAGAAGTAGAGTAATAATAAATGGAAATAGCGCTTTGCCAGATTGCTTTGCATACATTGTTAAAAATACCGGAAATTTAATTGCCTCTAGTGTACAAAATTACAGCGTGAATTGGCGGCCGCGTATCTCATAAATCTGTCGGTTAGGCGTAAAAGTTAAGTTATTTTTTTGTTTGTTCCTGTTTTGTGTTTGTATATGAGAGAGTTATGAAGTTAACGAGCAAATGTCCGCGTTGTATGAAAATACGAAAATTGATTATTTGGACTATAATTATGTACGTTTTTTATATTATTTTTTATCGTTATGGTTAAACGCAAAAATACTGTTTTAAAATTGCGTGCGCAAGGTGCGCGCAATGGTATCGAAATTCTCACTGTCGGTGCGGTGGGGCTGATATTTATAATGCTGTTTAATTTACTGCGGCCCGACGAAATTAGCATTTTCGAAACTTTTTTAGTGAGTTTATGTTTGGCTGCTATTTTTGTTGGTTTTTTAAAAACTCAAGAGCCATATTACAGTTTAGTTATTACAGAACAAGAACTTACTTATCAACATAAATATGGCTATTGGAGTCTGAAGCAAGAAAATCTAAATCGCAGTGGTATTCCTAAAGTAGAACAAGAACTTGAACCGCTTGAGTTAAATGCTGTAGGTATTAAACTTAATGACACTGATGAATTTTTATTACAATTAGCACCAAGAATTGCTGGTAAATTATTGATCGAACAACGGCATTTATTTATGCAAGTAATTCAAAAACATTGCAAAAATGGCAATTGCCCATCAGAATGGTTAGTTGAAGATAATCATTACACTTCTGTGAATGGTCGCAGTTTTAATGGCTTGATAGCCATGTTTGCTAATAGGATGCGACATCTACGGCAATTAACAGGATATGATTTACTGTTACCCGCAAGTGTATTAGATAGAAGTATTTGGGATTTTAGCCATAGCTTAAATGCATGGCGGAATAACCCAGTCGTATTTATAGAATCTCAATTAGAGAGACAGACGCCTGAAAATAGGCGTTAGTTAGTAGGATGAAGCGATGAGTCAAGATAGATCTTTTATTAAAAGTGGCAGAAATACCATAATCCATAAAGATAAAAAACTCGATTTAGTGATCGTGAATTCTGAAATACACCCAAAAATCAAGGTAACTCAACATGGTTTAGAGCCATTTAAGGAAGAGTTGCCAAAAAATCGTCGTGAAGCTAAAGAGCGCTATTTAGAAATGGTTTACATAGGTAGTGCTGACGTATTTGGAGAAGAGAAGCGCTTACTGTTCATTCAGGCGTTAGATGGTCGTGAGTATAAGGTCGATTATAGTAAAATAGGCACAAAGTTATTTGTCCGTATTCACCAAGATAGCTATTTATAACATCCTCTTTTTGTATCTGGCATTGTTGTTGCTTAATTTATTGATTGGCGTGGCTATTAATATAAAAGCTACGTAATTTCAGTTTTAAATGAGGAATCAGTGCATGAAATCCCCTTTAATGGTTTTACCGTTGTTTGCTGTATTGACAGCATGCGGTGGTGGCGGAGGCGGCAACGATAATCCCGTAGTCGCAGCATCCGTATTTGCTGGCGATGATCAGCGCATTATTGAAAAAAGTGAATTTACTATTGAGGCCAAAGGGTCGCCTGCTGATGGTACCTTTACCTGGCAGCGAGTAAGTGGACCAATTATTGCCGGCTTTCCCCTCACTGGTGCACTACAAACCATTACTGCCCCTGATATTAAAGCAAACAGCGAGCTATTACTGCGTGTTAGTTATCAAACCACCGATGGCCAATTAGTTAGTGATGACTTACTGATCGAAATTGAGTCAAATAATCAGCTTCCTCAAGTCATTGTCACTCAAACTGCACCCGAAACATTGCCTTCAGATTATAAAGATATAATTACCTTAAGTGGCGCCAGTTCAGTTGATCCGGATGAAAATGGCCAAATTAATAGCTATAACTGGCAACAAATTACAGGGCCAACGCTCGCTGTAGATAGTAATAGCAATGCAACAATTAGTTTCACTCATCCGTTACTTGATACCAACACGCAGATCACTTGGCTGTTAACGGTTGTTGATGATGAGGGGGGCGAGTCGAGCTCGCAGTATTCTCATACCTTAAACAAAACCAGTGAAGTCATTATTGCTAATGCTGGTATTGATCAAAGTGTTATTGAGCTGGAAAAAGTGACCTTAGATGCTACAGATTCCGAAACAGTAACAGACACCTTTAAATGCTACTGGCAGCAAACAGCTGGCACAGCGGTGCTTGATAACCAGCAGCAATGTATTACTTCTTTCACAGCACCGGCAACCGAAGCGGTCAACACCCATACTTTTGAAGTAACCGTGACTGATAGTAAAGGTCGCACTGATAAAGATAGTGTTGATATTGTGGTTAATTCTAAACCGCTTGGTCTTATCAATGATACTGGGATGAGCAAATGCTACAACAACACCCAAGAAATAGCCTGTACAAGTCCTGATTTTCCGCGTCAAGATGCTTCTGTTGGCCGCGATAGTGGGGTTGGCTCGCATATCGAGAAAGTGGGTAAAGGTGAGCAGGCTTTTGATTTTACAAAACTTAACCAGTTTGCCGATGAATTATTAGATAGCGCCGCTAATTTTAGTTGTATTCGCGATAACGTTACGGGTTTGATTTGGGAAGTAAAAAGCCCTAATACAGGCACTTTACCAAATACGGCGTTGCGTGAAGGACAAAATCATTATACTTGGTATTTAACTAGTGAAGATGGTGTGCAAACGGGGAGTAGCCTTGGCACGCCAAACAGCACTTGCCCAAGTAATAATAATTGTAACTTACAAGTGTATGTTAATGAAGTAAATGCTCTTGATTACTGTGGCGGTACTAACTGGCGAGTACCTAGCTACACAGAGCTATTAACGCTACTTAATTATGGCAAGCATGGACAATCAATATTGCTCGATGAGAATTACTTTCCTAATACGCCTAATAGTAACTTATTAGCGGATGGACTAATTTATTGGACCTCACAAACTGCGGTAGATGGGACTAGCTTATCACAAGCGTATATTTTTGATATGAGCGACGGCAATGATTTGGCATATCCTAAAAGTGATACCGCGTTTGTGCGCTTAGTCAGAACCGCAGGAGCAACACAATGAAATCATTATTAATTGGCTTATTGTTAGCAAGCCCTGCAGCAATGGCTGTGCAGACCTGTTATGAAGGTGTAACACAAACAACGGCTACAGCGCGTTTTACAATGCACACCGATGGTACGGTGAGTGATAATATCACCGGACTTATGTGGCAAACCTGTAGTTATGGACAAAGCTATGACCTAACAACCAATAGCTGTTTAAACAGCATTGTGAAAGTTAATTGGCAAGAAGCATTAAGAGCTGCGGTAAACGACCGCACAGGTGCTTATAAAGATTGGCAAGTACCTAATAATAAAGAGCTTGCCAGTATTTTAGAACATAGCTGTGTAACCCCTAGTATTAATGAGACCGTGTTTTTGGGCAATTTAAGTGAGAACTATTGGACTAGTACATCAGGTATTGGCGATAAAACTTCAGCTTGGGTATACACCTTTGACAGAGGTCTTAACAGTTTGCACGATAAAGAGTCGTTCGTTTATTTACGCTTAGTGCGCTATGAAAAGTAACATCGCCGTTTAAAAATACTGCTGAAATACCTCTAACCGCGCTTGTTCTAGCGCGGTTTTTATTGCTGCGCCCTTAATGCCTTGCGTAATAAATTGCTGCGGGTTAATTGCTTTAGCTGCTTTGGTTGCTGTTAATAATAATTTTTGATTAGCCAGTGATGCTGCTTGGTTAATCTCAACGGCTTTTAGAACTGCCTCGAACCGTTCAGGGCGGCGCCATAAATCGAGTTGATTGCAGCAACTGAGTAGTTGCTCTGCGGTGATTGTTTGGCTAGTTAAGGTTGCTTGGTGGGTATTAAGTTGTAATGCTAAGTCGCGTACGTCATTTGGTAAACGAATAGTTTGACTGAGAATTTTAATCTCTTCTTGCGTCAATGATGCAGTGGCTTGTACAAACAATAATGCCTGATCGGTTATATTTTGGCTTTGTGCGTAAGCGTAACGGTTTTTTAGTTGTTGATATAACTTATCGCTCCAGTTACCTGCTAAGGCAGGGCTGATTGCACTAAGCGCGCCTAACTGCGCTAAAATATTCAAGAACTCAGCAAATGCGCCATCCGTTAATGATTTTTCACATTCTAGCCAAATGCGTTCTGCGGTGAGTGTTTGTAACTCTCCTTGGTTGATCATCTGTGTTAGCAATTGCTGGGTTTCTTCGGCAATCGTAAAACCAAGATAATGATAACGAGCTGCAAAACGGGCAACGCGTAATATGCGTAGTGGATCCTCGCTAAATGCGTCAGATACATGGCGCAAAATGCGGTTGTCTAAATCTTGCTTGCCGCCATAAGGGTCAATTAAGTTGCCATCTTGTGCTTTTGCAATAGCGTTAACGGTTAAATCGCGGCGGCGTAAGTCGTCTTCTAAGGTAACATCTGCTGAAAACTCGCAGACAAAGCCCGTGTAACCTTGGCCTTGTTTTCGCTCGGTACGAGCTAGTGCGTATTCTTCTTTAGTTTTTGGGTGTAAAAAAACGGGAAAGTCTTTACCAACTTGTTGATAGCCTTGTTTGATCAGTTGCTCAGGAGTTGCACCGACCACCACATAATCGCGTTCTTTGATGATTCGCCCTAATAGCTCATCACGAACTGCTCCACCGACCAAATAAACTTGCATAATTTCCCCTGAATATTAACTGTGCAAACTATTTTACGTTATTTAACTAATAAAACGCTAACAAGGTTTTCACTTACGCTGTTTTTTTGCCATTATAGGCCGTGATTTAATCAGTAAGGAAATTTAGGGTGTATTTAAGCTATTTTGGCTTGTCAGAGAAACCGTTTTCAATCGCGCCAAATCCACAGTACTTATTTTTAAGCGAACGCCATAAAGAAGCGTTGGCGCATTTAACTTATGGCTTAGGTGAAGCCGGTGGGTTTGTATTGTTAACCGGTGAGGTGGGAACAGGGAAAACGACCTTAACCCGCAGTTTGCAAGAGCAGTTACCTGAAAACACACAAGTGGCGTTGATCCATAATCCAGCACTGTCACAATTGGAACTGTTAGCGAGTATTTGCGATGAATTTCATATTGTTTATGACGAGCAAAATGCGACGTTAAAAACCTTAACAGATGCAATTAAAAAGCATCTTGAAGCGAATCATCAAGCAGGTGGCCACACTATTTTGATTATTGATGAAGCTCAGCTTTTAGCCCCTGACGTGCTAGAACAGCTTCGTTTATTAACTAACATAGAAACAAACCATAAAAAATTACTACAAATAGTATTGGTTGGTCAGCCAGAATTACAGGCTTTATTAAAGCGTAATGAGTTGCGTCAGTTAGCACAGCGGATCACTGCTCGTTATCATTTACTACCGTTAACTGAAGGACAAACTTTTGCTTACGTTAAGCATCGTTTGTATGTTGCAGGTTGTGATCGGGGACTATTCTCAAATGATGCGTTAAAAACGATTCACTTAGTTACTGCAGGTATTCCGCGTTTAGTAAACTTATTATGTGAACGCTGTTTAATGGGCGCTTTTTCTAAGCAGCTAACGATGATTGATAGTGATATAGTAATGCGCTCAGCACAAGAAGCGTTACCGCCGAGTGCATTAAGTTCCGTTAGTATAGAGCAGCAGTCGTCGTTTAATTGGCTCTATCCGTTGGCATTTTTAACTGTGCTCAGTCTGGGTATTGGTTTGTCGTTTATTCTTTAATTAATGGTCATATATGTCGTATTTATTAGATGCCTTAAAACAATCAGAACAACATGATGAAGCGTCAGCACATGACAGAAACGCTGAGCAATTAAAACAGCAGCAAGAACTGCAGCGCTATCGTTTTATTGCGATTTCGCTTGGCTTGTTGGTTGCTTTTTTACTGACCTTAATGGCAGGGTTTTCAATTGGTAAATGGTTACAAAAAAATCATTTTAATACCCCTGAACAAGTGGTAACGACTGTTCAGGATCAATCAGTGGAGCCTGCTGATGACAAAACACCTGTACCTGCCACAGTGAAGCCTGAGCAATCGATACCGGTGCAAACAAATCCAGTACAAACTAGCCCAGCCCAAGTTGCCAGCACGCAGCCGATGTCTCAGCCGCAATTTGTTCAACCTCAGCAATACCAACAAGCAGCAGGGCAATATCAGTGGGTGCAAGTGCCAGTAAATACTGCACCAGCTTATCCGCAAGGTCAGCCAATGCTGGTGCAAACACCTAATGGTTATCAGCAAGTATATGCAGCGCCTCAGCAGCAATATAATCCTAATGCAGTGCAAATGCAGCCAATGATTAACAATAGCGCTAGCAATATCGATATGAGTAAATACAAAGTATTGGGGAAGCCTATTGGCGAACCGACTAGTGAGAAATCAAAGCCGGAGGCAACTGTCAGCGATGAAGAACTTGAAACTGTGCCAACGGCGCTTAAAAACGCCTTTGCTCGCGCTATCGAAGATACTCAAAGCACCCAATCTCATCAAGTAACGCAAGGCACTAAAAATTCATCTTATGCTGAGCCGATTGAGTTACTACCTGATGCTTTGTTGGCATTGATGCCAGAAATTAAATACCAAGCGCATATTTACTCATCATCACCTGATAAACGTTGGGTAAAGCTCAATAATCGGGAGTTATATGAGGGAGATAGCATTGGGGACTTAAGAGTATTAGAGATCACTCCAGAGCAAACGGTGCTGAGTTTTGATGATTATGAATTTAGCTTAAAAGCGCTGCAAGATTGGCCCGAGTGACGATTATATAGCTACTTCGCGCAGGCCTATTTTGTTTTCGGTGATCATTACGGCAAAATTGAATTTTTGAAAAATCTAATTAAATCAATGTTGAAATCCGCTGGTTTAATGGCGGATTCTAACGAATCTTGATTTCGGTTATGCGCCAGATCTATATCTTGAACTTGCGTATAGTGAGCGTGTTTTGCATTGTAAAAAGTTTTCACTTGAGGTTTAAGAGGGCTGCTAGGGTTGCTTTTGGTCACTAGGCCGACTTTTTGACTCGACAGTTTAACTAACGTGCCAACTGGATGAACGCCAATACACTGAATAAATTTAGTCAGTAACTCGCCATCAAAGCTATCTGGACAACCATCTTTGAGTATTTTAAAGGCCTTGATTGGCTCCATGCCGGCCTTATAAACACGCTCAGCGGTAAGTGCATCATAGACATCAACAATCGATGCCATACGCACGTACTGGCTTATTTCATCAGCTCGCTTGCCAAACGGGTAACCCGTGCCATCTAGTCGCTCATGATGAAAGCCTGCAATATCGACGGCAATGCCTTTAAGGCCCGCTTGTTCTAAAATTTCTTTACTAAAACGCGCATGATCCTGAATCACTTTATATTCTTGATCGGTTAACTTACCCGGCTTATTAAGAATGTCATCCGGTATCTGAATTTTACCAATATCATGTAACAGCGCACCGGTGGCAAGTTCTTCAATAAGCGCTCGTTCAAAACCTAAGTGTTTGGCAAAAATACTGATTAAGATCGAGACGTTGATCGAGTGTTCTAGTAGGTAGGCGTCTTTTTCACGCATACGGGTGATGCATGCTAGCGCATCTTGATTACGAAATACCGAATCAATAAAGCCGCTAGCTAATTCCTTAAAGGGGGTAATATCTATAGTGTTACCGGCTTTTATATCGGTAAATGCTTTGCTTTGCAGTTGTTTTGCTTCGCTGTAGAGCTTAAATGCTTTGTCCATCTCTTGCTCAACACTATGTGTTGTAGACCAAGGATCACGTTGTTTAGGCGGTTCAACCTTTATATCGTTTGTTGTGGCAGTAGGAGTGAGTTCAACGATGGTTTTATCAGGATCAATTTCAACTTCTAAGATACCGGCTTTTATAAGCTGCTGCACGCCAGCTTGCGTTTTTACCCAACCTTGGTTTTTGATTTTAATTTTACCCGTTTGTTTAGTTACGCTATGCACAAACATACCTGGTATAAGCTGATCGATTGGGATAATTTTCAATGTGTTTACTTCATAATAAATAACATACTACAAAGTTAGCAAAATTCTTACTGGATAAGTAGTAAAAAGGGCGCTAATTAGCGCCCTTTGTTAATATCTACTTAAACTCTACTCGTCATCTTCAACTAAAGTCATTAGTGATGTATTACCGCCTGAAGCGGTTGTATCAATACTAATGGTCTTTTCTGTTAATAAGCGCTTGATTAGCGTGTCGTAGTACTCAGCACTGATCACTGGCAAGATTGCTCCTTTACGTTGCGCTAGCTGTTGACTGAAGTAGCCTAAGCGTGATGAGCGCGATGCAACAACAGCACCTGCTAAATGAGGGTGCGCCAAAATAGCTTGTAACTGATTCGGTTTAGCTACTTGGAATACCCCTTCAGCAATACCTGTTGAGATAAACTTATCTTTAAAGGCCACCGCTTCGTCATAAAATAACTCCGACGCTACGGTGATCACGGTATTACCTGCAGCAAGTGCGGTGATGATCGAAATAGCCCAGAAGTTAAACGAGGTACTCTTATCGGCATAACATACAACACAGCCACGCGCTTCAAGGTGAAGGGTGTTTGATTCACCTGTTGGCCCCGGCAAAGTAGTAAACTTACGCATGTGCTTTTCAAGGCGATTAAGTTGGGCACGAGCATCGGCAAGTGTTAATGCTAAATCGTCGGCTAGTTCATCGATAATATCGACTGTGGCAACTTTAGCTAATAACTGACGTACCGCTGAAACACGATCGTTCAGTGGGGTTGCGCGCCAAATTTTTTCATCACGCATTGAGTTTGCCATTAACTTCTCGACTTGCTCAGCAGCACCTGAATAGTGGTGAGTGTCAAGCTCGTCTGGTGTTAAGTTAGTCATTTGCACGTTTTCAGGTGATGCTTTTTCTTTAACTAAACGAGTTAAGTAGTTAGGACCACCTGCTTTAGGTCCGGTGCCAGATAAACCACGACCACCAAACGGTTGTACGCCAACAATCGCGCCAATCATATTACGGTTAACGTAGACGTTCCCGGCACGCGACATTTTTGCTAAGTATTCACAACGCTCTTCGATGCGTGAATGGATACCCATGGTTAAACCAAACCCAGTGTTATTTATTTGGTCAATCACGTTATCAAGTTCTGTGCCTTTAAAGCGAATGATATGTACACATGGGCCAAATACTTCACGTTTCAGTACAGATAGATCTTTGATTTCATATAAACGTGGCGCAAAGAAATACGCTCCGTTTTCGCTATTATCTGGAATATCACACTCATAATGCAGTGTTGCGTTGCCTTTTAAGTACTCAACGTGTTCGTTTAAGTTCTTCAAGGCTTTTTCATCAATTACAGGGCCGATATCGGTTGATAGTAATGATGGATCGCCAATGTGTAGCTCTTTTAACGCGCCTTTGATCATTTCAATTACGCTATCTGCGATATCTTCTTGAATGAACAATACACGCAGTGCAGAACAACGTTGACCAGCACTTTGGAAACCAGAGCTAATCACATCGTCAACGACTTGCTCAGGCAATGCTGTTGAATCTACGATCATACAGTTCTGACCGCCGGTTTCGGCAATCAACGGTACTTGAATATCATTACGTGCAGCAAGTGTTTGTGAAATGATGGTACCGGTCTCAGTTGAGCCTGTGAACATAACCGCTTGAATGCGCTCATCAGGAACAATAGTTTTACCTACTTCACTACCGCGCGCAATAACAGGCTGTACCACATGCTCTGGTAAACCAACAGATAACATAAGCTCAATAGTGCGCAGCGCAATATAGCTAGTTTGTTCAGCTGGTTTAGCAATAACAGTGTTACCAGTTACGATTGCTGCAGCAACTTGACCTAAGAAGATTGCTAATGGGAAGTTCCATGGACTGATACATAAAATCACACCACGGGCTTCAAAGCGCTCATCTTCACTTAGCTCTTCGGCGCGAGCTGCGTAGTAACGACAAAAATCAACCGCTTCACGTACTTCGTCAATACCATCTTGTGCTACTTTGCCGGCTTCTTTGATACAGATAGCCACAAGCTCGTCGTGATGACGTTCTAGAATATCAGCAATACGGCGTAATAGGTTTGCGCGCTCTTTAACTGGCGTTTGTGACCACGATTCAAAGGCGGTTTCTGCATTGCTTAGTAGAGTGAGCATATCATCGCTATTTTGTAGCTTGATATGACCGATGATCTCTTGATGATTGGCTGGGTTTTTAACTGCAATTGAACCTTCAGGAATATCGCTTTCACTAATACGGTGCTCTGCAAACCAGTTATCAAGATTTTCCTTGAATGGCGTGATCACATTGATATCGGTTAAATCCATACCTTTTGAGTTAGCACGTTCAGCGCCGTATAAATCAATCGGCATCTTAATTTGCGTGTTGTACTTGTTACGCAAACCTTGCAGTGTTTCTACCGGATCCGGTAATAACGATTCAACAGGTTTCGTGGTATCTACAATGGCGTTAACAAACGATGAGTTAGCACCGTTTTCAAGTAAACGACGCACTAGATAAGCCAATAAATCTTCGTGCTGACCTACAGGGGCATAAACACGACACTGAATTTTTTCTTCAGTTACGATTTGGTCGAATAATGATTCACCCATACCGTGCAGGCGTTGGAATTCAAAACCTTGGTTATCACCTTTAGCAACTTCTAAAATTGTTGCCGCAGTGTAGGCATTGTGGGTTGCAAACTGTGGATAAAGTACATCACGTGCTTCTAGCATTTTGATAGCACATGCTTTGTAAGATACGTCGGTGGTTGCCTTACGAGTAAATACTGGGAAGTGCTCTAAACCATCTTGTTGTGTGGTTTTGATTTCGGTATCCCAGTAGGCACCTTTAACTAAACGCACCATCATTTTACGACCAACACGGCTGGCAAGCTCAGTTAACCATTCAATCACAAAAATTGCGCGTTTTTGATACGCTTGCACAGCTAAACCAAAACCATGCCAACCAGCTAGGTCATCATCACTAAATACTGCTTCGATTACATCAAGTGAAATATCAAGGCGATCCGCTTCTTCAGCATCAACAGTAAAGCCAATATCGTAGCTTTTAGCTGCCATGGCCAGCTCTTTAAGCTTAGGCACAATTTCGTTCATGACACGTTCTTTATGAGTAAACTCATAGCGAGGATGAATCGCAGACAGCTTCACTGAAATACCAGGGCTTTTAATTGGGCCACGGCCATTTGCCGCTTTACCGATAGCATGAATCGCATTCATATAGCTATTGAAATAACGCTGTGCATCTTTCATGGTGCGCGCGCCTTCGCCAAGCATATCGTATGAATATACATAGCCTTTTTGCTCTTTTTCTGCAGCGCGTTCAATGGCTTCGTTAATTGTACGACCCATAACAAACTGCTTACCCATGATCTTCATGGCAAAGTTTACTGACTTACGAATAACCGGCTCGCCTAAACGACCAATGGTTTTTTTCAGTACACCAAACTGCTGTTCTTTGGTTTTATCAGTGTAGTTAACCATTTTACCGGTCACTAATAGACCCCAAGATGACGCATTAACGAATAGTGAGTCGCTGCTGCCTAAGTGAGAGCTCCAGTCGCCTTTGGCTAACTTATCGCGAATTAGCGTGTCTTGAGTGGCTTTATCTGGCACGCGAAGTAATGCTTCAGCTAAGCACATCAATACCACGCCTTCTTCACTAGAGAGAGAGAACTCATTAAGTAGCGCATCAACACCGCTTTGACCATCTTGATCGCGACGAATAGTGTGAACTATCTGGCGAGCACGTTCCCAAGCACGGCTGCGGGCTTTTACGCCAACTTCAGCAAGCGGTAAAATATGATCAATTACAGCATTTTCGTCAATGCGATAAAAGTCACGGATTTTTTGTCTGATTGGACACGTTGTTGTCAAATCGCCGTCAAATAACATAAGCAACCCTCTGGTGTATGGAGTCTTGCAGCTAAAAAATTTCGCTGCCCGATTTTTATGTACGTAATGCGTGCATTCTAATTAAAATCCAGCAGAATATGCTGGTTAAATTTAGCGTTTTACGATAATTTACAGGGCATACCTTAAACTTATCCGCATAAAATTCTGTTATGACAAGTCCGAATAGATTACGCATGCTCGATCGTATCGATTTAGCAATTTTAGACGTTCTGCAAAAAAACGGCAGAATATCTAATGTTAACCTCGCAAAGCAGGTTAACTTAAGTCCCAGCCCGTGTCTTGATCGAGTAAAACGGCTTGAACAAGAAGGTTACATCGAAGGTTACTTTGCCAAGTTGAGCGAAGCCAAACTTAATCAAAGCTTAGTCGCGCATGTGCAAGTGTCGTTAGTGACGTCAAATACTGCGGTATTTAAAGTGTTCCGTGAACATATTTTAAAAATAAAGCAAGTGGTTGAGTGCGACATGGTTGCTGGTGGCTATGATTACCTATTAAAGATTCGGGTTTCGGATATGGATGAATACCGTCAAGTGCTTGGTGATTTAGTCGATATACCGGGTGTTGGTACGCACCACACTTATATGGTGATCGAAAAAATTAAACAAGACACAGGGCTCAGACTCGATACTTAAATTTAAAAGTTATTTATATATCCGATTATCTTAAAATGGGAGTGGTGTTGAAATTAAAATCGATTCAGAAAAGGCATTGTTGCAAAGTAATGCCTGATATTAAGCACCTATGATGCTTATAATCTTTTTATAAAGCTTGTCTCGCATCACTTTGTGGGCCAAAGCTACGGGCCGCCTCTACTCATAATTTAGAGAATGTTAGGGCTGTGGCTCTGCTACTTATTCTCACGCCACTGGGCTTGCCCTGAGCCAAGCTCGTGTAATACGCGACCTGTAAACCCAGCGGATGGTGTATTTGAAACCCAAACCTTTATCTCACCTGATTCACCCATACCGACTATTAAATATGGTTTTACATCTTTAAAAACCTTACCTGTATGCGCTGTGTATGAAGGTAAATTTTTAGCTAACCTATAACCATTTTTATCTATTGCCACTTCACCAAAGTAAATTCTATTTTCTGACTTATCTAACCATTCAACCGCGACTTTTTCTGGGAATTTTTGATCGTATACACCACTTGTTTTACCGGCACTTTGCCAGCAACAACCAAGGCTCCCCATAGGAATACCCCAACTATTATCAAAAGTGATTGATTGCACCCAGATTTCATTACCCTTTTGTGTCGCACCGCCTGC
>NZ_JACJDT010000189.1:0-459 GCF_014163675.1 Pseudoalteromonas sp. SR44-5 | reverse complement strand
TATGCTCTTTAAAAATTTGGAAAAGCTGATAATAAAATTCGTATAAATACAGTGTATTTGTACAGAGTTTTCAAAAGTAAAAAAGAATGATAGCAGTATCATTCAGTGCCATTTAATGAACGTTTACGTTTGTTGATTGGTATCTACTTTAGTATTCAATATTAACTTCTGGCAAAGTTAAACTGTCACTAACGTATGACTAAACTTTACTGTTTAGTATTGCGACGTGGATTTGATGCTTAGGCAACGCCGCTGATATTTTTGTCGCTGGGCGCATAACGTGTTATGTAACCAAGCAAAAATTGATAGCAAGGCAGCATAAGTAACAAAGACCAAGCAAGACCCGTTTGGGTTGTATGGTTAAGTGACTAAGCGTACACGGTGGATGCCTTGGCAGTTGGAGGCGATGAAGGACGTATTAACTTGCGATAAGCCTAGTCAAGCTAGTAAAAAGCACTT
>NZ_JACJDT010000188.1:0-479 GCF_014163675.1 Pseudoalteromonas sp. SR44-5 | reverse complement strand
ATTACACCCGGCGCGCCCATTTTCGAGGTTAACCTGCAAACAATCTCTTCCCATTTAAAGCAACAGTTACCTAAGTCATCTCGTTGTTCACAACCTGGTATATCAAAAGTAAACCCGACCGTTTGGTTTTGCCTGTCAAGGTACATCATCTTATCAGGTATATACCTAGCCGTTATTGGTAGTAAATTTAAGAAGAATAAGTTCCAGCAAAAGGTAAGGACTACCAGCCACCAAGGAAATGGCTCTTCAGAATACGTTGCGACAACACAGGCAATTAGTAATAGTAAACTCAATACAGCACCAATGGCCATTGGACCAAATAATATGGCTTTTATAGGGTTATTGCCACAAGGCGCTATTTTATATTGCTCTTTTTTATTCGCGTAAATGCGCCTATCTTGATTTAGCCAACGTCGGAAAAAACATAATCCTCTAAATTCGCTTCCTTCATTTATTATTCGGTGCGCTTCAAAAAAACG
>NZ_JACJDT010000187.1:0-479 GCF_014163675.1 Pseudoalteromonas sp. SR44-5 | reverse complement strand
AAAAGTAATATTACCGACCCTGATAGCGCGAAAATGACCACGTCAAAAGGTACAATCCAAGGCTACAACGGGATAGCGATAAATGACGATAAACATCAAGTTATACTGCAAGCACAGGCATGGGGTACAGTGGGCGAGCAGCAAACCTTACAGCCAGCGGTTAAGCAATTAAAACAACAGCTCACTAAGCTCAATACAAAAAAAGAAGCAGATAATCACACCATAAAGTTTACCGCAGACAGTGGGTTTAACAGCGAAGTGAATCTTGAGTTTATGGCGAAAAGTGGCTTTGATACTTACATTGCGGATAACCAATTTAGAAAACGAAATCCGCTGTTTAAAGAAAGTGAAACCTATGAGACAGAGCAAGAAAAGCGCCGACTAAAACGCAGTAAAGGCAAGCCACGGTTATTTACCTCAGACGACTTCCATTATGATGAGACGACACAAACCTGCCGCTGTCCCGCAGGCAATGAAAT
>NZ_JACJDT010000186.1:0-494 GCF_014163675.1 Pseudoalteromonas sp. SR44-5 | reverse complement strand
TCCGTGGAGGCCAGTAATGCGATTATCGAAGGCGAGTACACAGTCAATGTCAGTGTGACAGACTCCGCAGGCAATACCGGCACCGATAGCGAAACTGGGGTGATAGATACAACCGCGCCAAGCGTCACTATAGATGCACCCGCATTGACGAACGACAATACGCCAGTGGTGACAGGCACATCGGATCTAGCCAGCAGTGATATTGCGATTACCTTTACGGATGCTAACGGCAGCCATACAGTAACGGTGCAAACCAATGCCAGTGGTAATTGGAGTGCCGAGGCCACGCAACCGCTGGTTGATGGTGCATACACAGTGACTGCCAGTATCACCGACGACGCAGGCAATACAGCCAGCGCCAGTGACATCGGCGTGGTGGATACAATTCCACCAGAGCTTGCGTTTGTGCCCACCTTCCTATTAGGACAGTTAGTGTCTCTCAGCGGTACCTCCGATTTACCTGCTGGTAGTACTATCACCATCACTGAAAATCT
>NZ_JACJDT010000185.1:0-496 GCF_014163675.1 Pseudoalteromonas sp. SR44-5 | reverse complement strand
TTAATGGGCGAGCGATAAGGCTGCTATCGTCAAGATTACCCACTCGAATGACGCAATCAATGCTTTCTTTAATTATATCAACTCGATAATCTGCGCTGCTGATCTTTAGGCGTATGTTGGGGTATTTTTCGAGGAAGTAGGATAAATGCGGAATGACAACCGTAGTGGCAAAACGACTAGGCATGTCGACTCTGAGTACCCCGCGAACATCATCAGAGTTACGTTGGAACTGGCTTGCCAAAGCGTCTAACTCGGCGAGCAGTACTTGGCACTGTGGTAAGTAAGTCTCGCCGTCTTGAGTTAAGGTGACGCTGCGCGTGCTGCGATGAAAAAGCCGCGTGCCTAATTCACTTTCAAGCCCTTGAATAGCACTTGATACGCTTGACTTTGGCAGGCCAAGTGCGTCTGCTGCCTTGGTAAAGCTGCCAAATTGAGCAACCAATACAAAGCGCTGCATGGCTTCAAATTTGTCCACATCTTCTACCTTTGTTTGTTT
>NZ_JACJDT010000184.1:0-499 GCF_014163675.1 Pseudoalteromonas sp. SR44-5 | reverse complement strand
AATTACCCGTGAGGCTTAACCATACAACGCCAAACGCGTTTTATGTGATAGTTGATAGCGCAAGAAGTTAATAGACTAAAGTAGATTTACTGAAAACTTTTATTATCAGAATTCCAAATTTTAGTAAGCTCGATTAAATCGAACTTACACCAAATTTGCTTGGTGACAATAGCGTTTTGGACCCACCTGACCCCATGCCGAACTCAGTAGTGAAACGAAACAGCGCCGATGATAGTGTAGCATTTGCTATGTGAAAGTAGGACATTGCCAGGCTCAAAATTGAGAAAGCCCGACTAGCAATAGTCGGGCTTTTTTACGTCTGGAATAAAGTAAAAAGAAGGTTCGAGGTGAAAGGTAATACCAATCTGCATAAAGATTAATACCAATCTGCATAAAGATTAAGTCAATTTTATCCAGTCTCTAGAGCATATGCTTTTAACCGTATCAGGAACAGAAATGAATTTATTCCACGCTTGCGAAACCTGTTCGACTATTTCTT
>NZ_JACJDT010000183.1:0-504 GCF_014163675.1 Pseudoalteromonas sp. SR44-5 | reverse complement strand
AGCCAACTTGGGACGATAAACTTACACGCCGGGCGCGATTTATGCCTAGAAACCGAGCAAAACAATGTACAGTTTGTGATAAAGAACAATCAATTTATTGATGTTAAAAATGAACTCAAACAACAAACTAACAACGGCAATATCAATTACCAAAGTGCCGGCAACAACGCGTTCACAGGTAAAAAAATCGATGTAAAAGCTGACCAAGAGCTGTCATTAATTTCGGGGCGTGCGGTTAAAATAAACGCGCAAAGTGATATTTTACTAAAGACTAATAACAGTGATTTAAAGCTCAACGTACCAAATGGTTCAACGTTTTTACAAACCAGTAAGTCAATTAACATCACAGGCTCTGGGCAAGGCGATTTAATCATTCATAACGCCGGCGGCGAAATTAAACTCGATAGCCAAGGCAACGCCACCATCATCGCTACCAATATACTCACCCTCGACAGCAACATTGTCACCTTTGATGGACCAGTTGATTACGATATAGAAAGCCCG
>NZ_JACJDT010000182.1:0-538 GCF_014163675.1 Pseudoalteromonas sp. SR44-5 | reverse complement strand
TTGCTATGTGTAATTGGCTTTTCTGGCTCTGTTTGCTGTGTGGGTAACGGTTGTTGATCCAACCCTTTCTTCAGCATCTGCTTTATTGATTTAAGTGTGGTCGTATTCATTATGATTGCGCGATAACACGCTTGCTCAAGCCGTTCTTTTGAATAGATTTTAGCTAAACTTAACACCCCTAAACAGGCGCGATAAGCGTGCTCGGGGTGACGCCGTCCACTGAGCTGTAACTCAACAACTTGGTGGGTATACTCTCCAATACTTAATGCCCATGAGCGTAAATTTATCGGTGACTGCTCATGCTGTTTTTGATGCGCCAGAGGCATATGATGAGGCTGTGTTGTATGCCCACCTAAACGATGTGAGCGCGGATGCTGTGCGATTAAGGTATCGTCATGATAAAGCTGTACTAGCTGATTGGTTATGTGTGCGCGTAATTGTTTCTTAACCCACTGATACGGCACACTGTAATAATGTTTCTCTATTTCAACATGATAATCAATGTGTACTCGCACCGTTTTGATTTGTGTATAGTGAT
>NZ_JACJDT010000181.1:0-545 GCF_014163675.1 Pseudoalteromonas sp. SR44-5 | reverse complement strand
AGGAAAACGCTGTTCTCAGCACGGATGGATGGCTCTGATAGGCGCCGCATTATCCCCGAAGCTGCCTTTGAAGGTAGGGGGCTTATTGGTAGCCACACACCCAAGCGCTCGCCAGATAACCGCTATATAGCCTTGTCCATGGATACAACAGAGCACGGCTTTACCCGCGAGCTGTGGGATACTAAAACCCAACAGTTTATTTTAATGAGCAAAGGCTATGGCTATGCCCATTTTAATTGGACCAAAGACAGTGAAAATGTAATTTTTTACGCCAGTGGTAAGCATTATAACTACCATGTACCCACCAAAGCACTCACTGAGCGGCCAATTATTTACTCTAATGGCTTGTTTTTATTGCCAGATGGTAAAACCTTTTTAGCCGATAAAAAAAATAAATACTGGTTACATGATTTTAATGGCGACGTGATTGAGAAGGTTGATTTAGGCTTTAACACCCAATTTACGATGCAGTATTTAAAAGTATCCCCTTTCGGCGATTATATTTCTTTTTTATCAGAGGGGCTTGGATACCCTAAATATTACTG
>NZ_JACJDT010000180.1:0-556 GCF_014163675.1 Pseudoalteromonas sp. SR44-5 | reverse complement strand
CATAGCCAAGCCCGTGCTGCAAAAATGATAAAAGATAAAACCAATGAGCACATCCAAAACACACCAGAACTAAGGGCACAACTTCAGCCGTTTAGCGAAACCTCTGAAGCCGTTTTGAAATGGATATCTAACTTCAATAGCTACATGACAAACCAAGTTTGGCCGCCAAAAACCTCATCGGCTGTAAAAGAGTATTATGAGTCGAGGTAACAGGTGTTTGGATGGATTTGGTATTAATGCCGCCTCCCTTTACTAAATTGCCAATATTACGAAAGTTGCTCTGGATGAAAAAGGTACGGCTATAAAGCCGTACCAGCTGTAAAGATTTTGACCCCCTAGTTTTATATAGCAAAGTATTTCCCAATAGTTTTTGAGAATATTATTATATCGGGTGCCTAGCTAAAGCTGGGAAGTCCATTTATCCCTACCAGATGCGTATTCTCATGACTTTGATCACCGATTCTCATCAGCTTTGATCACCTGATTTATCATTTTGTAGAGCCGTTTTTAAATTAGCTTAACTGATCATCATCAGTCAATTTATTTAACTGTTTTC